>JAHIPE010000094.1 GCA_018894655.1 Actinomycetota bacterium | reverse complement strand
TCGGGGGCGGGGCGGGAACCGGCAGGTCCGCCTGGATGTTATACCACGCCTCCGGCAACTCCTTCTCGGTCAGTATTACCCTGTACGGATCTTCCTTGCTTCCCATCTGTCTCTCCTTTCAGTCGGCTTTTCTCCGCCTCAATAAAAAACCCCTGTCCGCGACCCGGGGCTCAATCAAAAAAGCCACGGAACCTCCTTCGAGTCCCACGGCCTTATTCGCTTGTTCAAGGCGGCATGAAACTCTTATTTGGAGCTCCACCACCAACTTCTTGCGTTGACTCTTGCCACCTCTGTTCTCATAGTTTACCGATAATACGACATTCCTAATCAACATGCAAGGCAACGGGCACCGCACCAGGGGCACCGCTGGATGGGTCTGCCACGATCATCTTGCGTTCTACCACTTGAGTGAAAACGGTAGCTATCAATGGTCCTGCGGCCTTTTGCCTGTCCGGCCAATCATTTCGCGATCTTCCCTGCCGCTAGTGCCCCGTCCCATAAATACGGTGACGCACCGAGAGCGTCGATGCGCCGCGCCTTAAGTGCGCGCGACCGAGGCGTACTCTAGAGTACGGCGCAGGGAGCGGAACGCAGCCGTAGCGGATGCAGGGGCGTTCGAATGCCATTGTATTTATGGGACGGGGCACTAGGCAACGACCCCGATCCCTTTGATCAGTAGAAGTACCCCGAAGATCAACAGGATCGCCACCCCAATCAATGTCTTGTGCCTGGCTAACCAGACCTTGAGTGAAGCCAGCAATTTGGTGGCCTTCCTGGGAAAAACCAGATACATGGCTATTGGAACGAGCAGCGTGACCAGTGTGAATACGGTAAGGAAGGCCAGGGCGATGATGTCGTCTGCAGTGCTGAGCTTTGCTGAGCTGATTACGTACACCCCGGAAGTATAAATAATGATCGTTGACATGTTAAGGAGCATCGTCACAACGCCTACAGAAAACGATTTTGCTGCTGTCATGGGCTTGGCGCCATCTGCTTCAGGTGCCTCCTTCCGTTCTTTCGATTTTCTCATCGTCAGCGGTATCGCCAGGAAACAGAGGGCGCCAAGCGCTATGTCGATGTAGCCGCCAAAGTGGCTCTTCCCCCCGCTCCCTCCAGCGTGGAGCACAAGAGTCCCTACTATGCCAATTGCTATCAACGTCAGAGTAAAACCCAGCAGGAAGAACAGTGAGCTTCTCAAAGCGTTTTTTGTGAGCATCAAAGAGACAAGGACCACGATCGCCACTGGACTTACCGAAGCGGCCAACCCTATGAGAATCACGTGTGTAACCAGGGACACCATGGCAAGAAGTATACAGACACCTGTTCAATGAAGACAGAGCCGCGTCTCGACCCCCCTTGAGCCGCGTCTCGACCCCCCTTGAGCCGCGTCTCGACCCCCCTTGAGCCGCGTCTCTCAGGCGCGGATCTGTACGGCCCCGGGCGGCCTGAGAGACCGCCCCCAAGTGGAGGGGTTGACACGGGCGGCCTGAGAGACCGCCCCCAAACGTAGGGGTGCTTGAGCCGCGTCTCTCAGGCGCGGATCTGTTGTCGCCACGGGCGGCCTCTCCGATCGCCCTCAAGCGGGGGGGAGGAAGTTTGCGTCGGTGGTGCCTGTCACCATTGTGCATTTTTGCACACAGGGGGCCGATTGGGTACAATCGATTCGTGTAGTAGAAACTGAGAGGTGAACATGCGCCCAAGGACCGGGCTATATACCGCAGGAATCACATTGACACTGGCACTTGCACTGCTGCTCTCCTCCCATATGCCGAGCGCGGGGGGCGCAGTTGCGGGGGTCGGGCCGCGCGACTCAAGGGCTATCTTCCAGGGCGAGGGCGCCAGGTCCTCTCCCTGCGCAGCCGATATAGACGGTGACGGCAAGGATGAAATCCTCTGCGGCGACGAGGACTTCCTGAGGTGCCTGAACAGTGACGGAACCCAGAGATGGGCGGTCGACACCGGTGACTGGGTCGGCTCGAGCCCCGCCGCCTGTGATGTCGACGGTGACGGGGACATGGAGATATTCGTGGGAAATAACAGCGGTTACCTGTGGGGTTTTGACCACCGGGGCGGGCAGCTCACCGAGTGGGGATGGCCCAAGAAAGCTTGGGAGGGCTCCACCGCCGGGGTGGAGGTCGGCGTCTTCTCCTCGCCGTCGATCGGGGACATCGACGGTGACGGGGACATGGAGGTCGTTACGGGAAGCTGGCGGCACATGATATGGGCGTGGCATTACCAGGGGCCCCTGGTGGCCGGTTACCCGGTGGATGTGAGGGACTCCATATGGAGCAGCCCCGCCATCGGGGACGTCAACGGGGACGGCCTGAACGAGGTCGTGATAGGCGCCGACTGCTCGGGCTGGATGTACCCCAAGGGAGGGCTGGTCTACGTGTTGAACGGCGTGGGGCAGAGCCTGCCTGGCTGGCCGAAGTGGCTTCCGCAGGTGGAGTGGTCATCCCCCGCGCTTGCCGACCTCGACAGCGATGGCTACCTGGACATCGTTATCGGCTCCGGGCACTACTGGCAGGATGTTGATGGGCGCCACGTCTACGCCTGGGATTACCAGGGGAACGCCCTCCCGGGTTGGCCGGTGGACACCGGGGGGTACGTTTTCTCCTCGCCGGCGGTGGGTGACGTGAACGGTGACGGGGAACTGGAGGTCGTGGCCCTGGACTTACACCAGGAGAGCTACACGTTCTCATCCGGGGGAAAACTCCTTGACAAGAAAAGCACCGGTTGCGAGTTCGCCTCCCCCGCGCTGGGAGACACCGACGGTGACGGCAATGTGAATATCGTATATGACTTCAATAACGCACCGGCGCTGGGCGATTTCGACAACGACGGCAAGGTGGAGATCGCCACCAACAATCCGCCCGGTCCAAGGGTTGTTCAGAAAGACGCTACATATCACCCCGACAAGTTCCCCTGGCCGATGTTCAGGCGCGACCACCAGCATACCGGTTGCTACGGAACCTCCAACCCGACGTATCGCTCCAACTTCTACTTCGCCGAGGGGTACACCGCGGAAGGTTTCCAGGAGTACCTCTGCATAGGTAACTTCAACTCGACCGACGCCGAGGCGGAGCTCCTGTTCATGTTCGCGGACGGCGCTCCACAGAGCGAGACGGTGAGTATCCCGGCAAGTGGCAGGTTAACGGTCAACGTCAACGACATGGTGGGGTCCGGCCGGGAGGTCTCCGTCCGGGTGCGCTCCAGGAGCGCGGGCCTGGTGGCGGAGCGCCCCATGTACTTCAACTACGGTGGCAAGTGGCCGGGGGGTCACTGTGTCATCGGGGCCACCGCCACCTCGAACCGTTGGTACTTCGCCGAGGGGA
>JAHIPE010000093.1 GCA_018894655.1 Actinomycetota bacterium | reverse complement strand
GTCACCAGCACCACCAGGGATGTCATGGGAGAGTCAGGTGTTGACCCCGGGGAGGTCGGCGGCGTTATCTTCGCCACTCAGATGATCGGGGTCCTGCCGGTAGACCGGGGAGGGAACATCCTCCGGCCCGCGATAATCTGGATTGACGGGCGCGCCCAGGAGCAGGCTGACAAGATAGTCCGGCGCCTGACCAAGACTCTCCTGTTGGCGGTGGCGGGCGGATTTCCGACCGGGAAGGACGTAATCCCCAAGTTGATGTGGCTGCGGCAGAACGAACTGGATATCTACAACAACACCTACAAGATCCTGGAGGTGGATAGTTTTCTGGTGAACCGTGCCTGTGGGGAGTTCGTCTGCGACTACGCCGCCGCCTCGACGACCGGCATGTTCAACTTCAAGAAGAAGGACTGGGACCTGATGCTGTTCAAGCTCTTCCGGCTGGACCCACGGAAGATGCCCAGGGTTGCCGCGTCGTTCGAGGATGTGGGCGGGCTGAGGGAGGCCGCCGCCGGGGAGATGGGACTTCAGCCCGGTACACCCGTATTCTGCGGTACGGGGGACATCCCGAGCGCCACGGTGGGTTCGGGGGCGGTGCTGGACGGGCAGGGGCACCTGTACGTGGGGTCGTCGGGGTGGATCACGGTAACGATGCCCAAGGCGGCCAACGACGGGCGGAAAGGAATAGTGAGCATCGCCTCTGCGGACCCGTCGCGCTTCCTCCTGCTGGCTGAGACCGAGAGCGCCGGCGCCTGCTTCAAGTGGTTCGCCCTGAACCTGGTTCCCGACGACGTGGAGTTTGGCGACGGAAGGGACGTCTACGACTACCTGAACGTGGTGGCCGCCGAGGCGGAACCCGGCAGCAACGGGTTGTTGTTCTGTCCC
Source organism: Actinomycetota bacterium (assembly GCA_018894655.1). GTDB lineage: Bacteria > Actinomycetota > Geothermincolia > Fen-727 > Anoxymicrobiaceae > JAHIPE01. The sequence goes on along the minus strand of JAHIPE010000093.1, from coordinate 2,517 downwards.
TGGATGTACGGGGAACGGTCCCCTATTCCCGACACCACGGTGCGGGGCGGATATCTGAACCTGAGCCTCGATCACAAGCGGGGCGATGTGGCCAGGGCGGTGTTCGAGGGGGTCGCCCTCCACGCCAGGTGGATGCTGGAGGGCCTCAAGGGGTGCGGGTTCGACGACGTCGTTCTGAGGGCCATCGGGGGAGGCGCCAAGAGCGACCTGTGGATGCAGATATACGCTGACGCCCTGGGGGTCACCATCGAGCGGGTCTCGGAGCCGCAGGAGTCGGGGGCGAGGGGCGCCGCGCTGATAGCCGCCCTGGGCCTGGGGGCATTTCGAGACTTCGCGTCCCTCCGCGACGCGGTGGAGGTCTCGGCGGTCTTCACCCCCCGCCCCGAGCACAGGGAGGTGTACGACCAGGCGTTCGAGAACCTTACCGAGGCCTACAGGAGGCTCAGGAAGTTCTACCGGCGTGTGAACACCTGCGAGTAGACAGGGACACTTTCGCGGCGGTTAAGATATATTGTCCTTAGTGCCTCGTTCCATAGATACGGTTGTGCACCGAGAGCGTCGAAGCGCCGCTCCGGCAAGGCGCGCGACTGAGACGTACTCCTGTAGTACGCCGAGGGAGCGGAACGCGGCCGGAGTGGATGCAGCGGCGTTCGAATGCCAGCGTATTTATGGAGCGGGGTACTTAGTGATCGCAAACGACAAGGAGGGTGCAGATGGCAGCAAAGAAGAAGAGTGCGAGCAAGCCCAAGAGCAAGAAGGCCGCTCCCGAGGCGCCTCCGCTGGGTAAGTACGAAGCCGAGCCGTACGCCCTGCCCGAAGGTATCGACATGGAGACCCATGTCATCGCGACGTACTACACCGCCTGGCCCACCGAGCTTGACGTGGAGGCGCTGTCGCCGGTCCTGGCCATCGAGCAGTCCACCGGGACCTGGCTGCCTTGCCCCGACGAGACACCGGAGGTAAGGGCCAAGCACGTGGCCAAGGTGATAGGGTTTTACGAGGCGCCCGACTTCGAGTGGATGGTCCCCGAGGACGTTACCGAGCGGCAGTACGTGGTGCAGATCGCCTTCCCGGGGGTCAACATCGAGTCCCAGATACCGATGCTGTTGACCGCCTGTCTGGGCAATATAAGCATGGGCGGAAAGATCAAGCTGCTGGACATGCGGATGCCCAAGTCGTTGCTGGATGGCTTCCAGGGCCCCCGGTTCGGGATAGACGGCGTTTACAAGGCGCTGGGGATACCCAAGAACAAGAGGCGCCCGCTGCTGAACAACATGATAAAGCCGTGCAGCGGCTATCCCCTCGAGGTGGGGACCCGGCTGTTCTACGAGGCCGCCCTCGGTGGATGTGACATCGTCAAGGACGACGAGCTCATCGCCGACATGGCCTACAACCGGGTAGTGGGACGGGTCAAGGCGTATATGAAGATGGAGAAGAAGGTCTTCGAGGAGACCGGCGAGCACACGCTTTACACCGCCAACGTCACCGACCGCCTCCCCAGGATGTTCGACACGGCCCACGCGGCGGTGGATGCCGGCGCGAACGCCTTGATGGTCAACTACCTCGCGGTCGGCCCCGAGGCCATGAGGGGGCTGGCCGAGGATAGCTCCATAAACGTTCCCATACTGGCCCACATGGACTGCGCGGGGGCGCTGTACATGGCGCCGGAGTACGGGATGTCCTCGATGCTGGTGCTGGCGAAGATCCCCCGCCTCTGCGGCGCGGACTTCGTGGTGATTCCGTTCGCAATGGGAGGCAAGGCGCCGTACCTGCCGGCGCGGTTCAGGCAGGTTGCCCGGGCGTTGACTTACCCGTTCGGAGACCTCAAGCCCACAATGCCGATGCCCTCGGGCGGGATAACCCCGGTCAACGTGCCCGACGCGGTGCGCGAGTTGGGCAACGAGGTCATGATCGGCTCCGGCGGCGGAATCCACGCTCATCCCGAGGGCCCGGTGGCCGGCGCCAAGGCGTTCAGGCAGGCGATCGACGCATCGATGAAGGGTGTGCCTCTCGAGGAAGCGGCCAAGGAGAATCGCGAGCTAGGGATATCGCTTGGAATCTGGGGGGTTAAGACCGAGTTCAAGACCTGAGGCCGGGGCCGGGACCAGCCGGGCTGGAGCCGGGGGTCGGGAGGCTAACGCGGACGTAGCGCTTGTTGTATTATGAAGAAAGTCCAAGGACGGCTTTTTAGTGAGTGCGATGAAAAAGGTCCTGCTTCTTAACGCTACATTCGAGCCCCTGTGCGCGGTGAGCGTCCGGCGTGCGATAGTGCTCCAATTCAAGGGCAAGGTGGTGGTGCTGGAGGGCGACGGAGTGGCTTATCACTCGGAGAAACTCACCGTCGCCATACCCTCGGTGATCCGCCTCAACTACTATGTGAAGGTTCCTTACTACGGGCGGGCGAACCTGTCGCGCCGGGCGGTGTTCGCCAGGGACGCGTGGAAGTGCCAGTACTGCGGGGGGCCGGCGGAAACAGTTGACCACCTGGTGCCCAGGAGCCGGGGAGGAGCGCACTCC
>JAHIPE010000092.1 GCA_018894655.1 Actinomycetota bacterium | reverse complement strand
GGTAATCGACAAGCAAGACTCGCGTGAGTCGCACATCGAGGACACCCTGGTCGCCGGCGCGGGGCTCTGTGACCCGGGGGCGACGGAGGTGCTGGTGCGCGAGGGGCCGGACAGGGTCCTCGAACTGCTGGAGCAGTACCACGCACGGTTCGACACCTCGGAAGGGAACCTGGACCTGGCGAAGGAGGGGGGCCACACCCACGCGCGGGTGGTTCACGCCAGGGGGGACGCGACCGGGTCGGAGGTCGAGGGCGCTCTGGGACGGGCGCTCCGGGGCGAGCCCGGGGCAAACGTCATGGAGCACACGTTCCTGGTGGACATACTGCTGGCCGGCGGATCGTGCGTGGGGGCGATCGTGGAGGATGCCAGGAGAAAGACGTTGACCGCGGTCTGGTCGAAGGCGGTGGTCCTGGCGTCGGGCGGCATGGGAGAGGTGTACCTGGTCACCACCAATCCGCCGATATGCACCGGAGACGGCGTGTCGGTCGCTTTCAGGGCCGGGGCGCGGGTCAGCGACCTGGAGTTCGTGCAGTTCCACCCAACCGCGCTTCATATCCCGGAGGAGCCGAAGTTCCTTATAAGCGAGGCGATTCGCGGGGAGGGCGCCTTTCTGGTTGACGTGGAGGGCAACCGGGTAATGGAGGGGCACCACCCACTGGGGGAACTGGCGCCGCGCGATGTGGTGGTGGCCCGGATGGTGGAGGTCATGAAGGAAGAGCAGACCAACCACCTGTACCTGGACGTGCGCCACCTGGACCCGGAGAGGCTACGGGCCAGGTTCCCCAACATCCACGAGCACTGCCTGGAGGCGGGGATAGACATCACCCGCAACCGAATACCGGTGTCCCCGGCCGCGCACTACATGAGCGGCGGGGTTGTCACCGACCTCCAGGGACGGACAGACATTCCCGGGCTTCTCGCCTGCGGGGAGGCCGCCTGCACCGGTGTGCACGGGGCGAACCGCCTGGCGTCCAACTCGCTTCTGGAGGGGCTCGTATTCGCCCGGCGGATAGCGTCATGCCTCGAGGAGTCCCTGGGCGGCATCCAGCACGGGGCGAGGCCCACCATCTCCTGGGCCGGGAGGGCTGAGGGCCCCCGGGTGAGCGAGGACCTGCTCAGGGGGAACCTGAGGGAGGTCATGCGCGACTCGGTGGGGATGCTCCGATTCGAGAGGGAGTTATCGGGGGCGCTGGAGTTCCTGGGGGATAACGCGGGCGTGCTTCAGACGGAGTACCTGGACGTTCGGGGCATGGAACTGAAGAACATGTTCACGCTCGCGTACCTGATAGCCACCGCGGCGTTGATGCGTCGTGAGAGCAGGGGTTGCCACCGCCGCAGGGATTACCCCGACCAGGACGACTGGAACTGGAGGAAGCACATCGATCTACAGTTGGTGGAAGGCGATGTCCGGGCCGAGACAAGGCCACAGCACTCGAGGCCCCGGCCCGGCATCAAGGTAAAACGGTGAGGACCGGTAATGATGTGGACGTAGCGGAGAAGGCGGAGGGGATAATACGGATCGCCCTGGCGGAGGACCTCGGCGTGGACGGGGATGTAACCACCACCGCGGTCTGCCCGCCCGGCGCGCGGGCCCGGGCGGTGATAGTGAGCCGCGAGCCCTGTGTCATAGCGGGCCAACTGGTGGCGGCGAAGGTGTTCGCCCTGGCCGGGGCCGAAGTCTCCTACGATACGGTGGTGGAAGACGGGGGGAGGGCGTCCGGAGGAGATACGATCGCCCGCCTCCAGGGTTCGCTGGCTGGAATCCTGGCCGGCGAGAGGACCGCCCTCAACTTCCTGTGCCACCTGAGCGGCATCGCCACGTTGACCGGCAGGCTGGTGGATGTCGTGGGCCGGGGCGGGGTGACGGTGATGGACACGCGGAAGACGACCCCCGGCCTGAGGGCCCTGGAGAAGTACGCGGTTCGCCTGGGGGGCGGGACCAACCACCGGCGGGGGCTTTTCGACGGCGTAATAATCAAGGATAATCACATCGCCGCGGTCGGTGGCCTGGAGGCCGCGGTCCGCCTGGCGAGGAACTCGCTCTCCTGCCGGTTCCCAATCGAGGTGGAGGCCGCGACGCTTGCCCGGGTGCGCGAGGCGGTTGACGCGGGGGCTGATATCATAATGCTCGACAACATGGACCCGCCGGCGGTGAGGGAGGCGGTCGAGATTATCGCCGGGAGGGCGAAAGTGGAGGTCTCCGGCGGGGTTGGCCCGAATAACCTGGCCTCCTACGCCCAGTTGGGCATGGACGCGATATCCATGGGGTTCATTACCCATTCGGCGCCGGCGGCCGACCTGTCACTGGAGGTTTACGTGGAGGAAACCGGGTAAAGTTGCGATTGGAGGGAGTTGAAGATGCTGCTGGGCATTGACGTTGGCAACACCCAGACGGTCATAGGCGTATACAGTGAAAAACTGGAGAACCACTGGAGGATATCCACCGAGAGGGAGCGGACCGCGGACGAGTTCGCGCTCACGCTCTCCGGTTTCCTGGCGTTTAAGGGGCACAGCCTGGACCAACTCGACGGGGTGGTCATCTCCTCGGTGGTGCCGGAGATGACATCGGCGCTGGTGCATATGGCCAGGGACATAATGAGCCTGGACCCCCTGGTGATAGATAGCGATACGGACACCGGTATCCCCATTCTCTACGACGACCCCAGGCAGGTCGGCGCTGACAGGCTGGTGAACGCGGTGGCGGCGATCGACAGGTACGGCTCGCCGGCGGTGGTGGTCGATTTCGGGACCGCGACCACCCTGGACGCCATTACCAGGTCGGGGGAGTACCTGGGGGGGACCATCACCCCGGGGCTGGAGATATCCGCGGACGCCCTGTTCCGCCACGCGGCGCGCCTGAGCAGGGTCGAGCTGGACGCGCCGGAGCACGCGATCGGCCGAAACACCGTGGAGTCCATCCAGTGTGGGCTGATATTCGGGACCGCGGGCCAAGTGGACCGTCTTGTGGAACTGTTCAAGCGGGAACTGGGGGAAGACGCCGCCGTGGTGGCCACCGGGGGCCTGGCGGAGGTGGTGGTGGCGAGGTGCAGGACCATCGAGGTGACGGACCCCCTTTTGACCCTGAACGGGCTCAAGATAGTATATGATAGGAACCGTAGGACCTGAAGACGGGACGCGGAGTTAAAGGAGGAGCGAAATGGGCACTTTCAAGGACGCGGACCAGCTGTACGAGTTGCTGGGGGGTCTTTTCGACGAGCTCACCCAGGACAAGGACATCGCGGAGAAGTTCGCGAAGAGCGGGCTTGTCATCCATTTCAACTATACCGATCCTGACTCGGAGATATGGCTGGACGCCAGCAAGAATGACCCGGACAACCTGGTCGTCGTAACCGGACCCGCGGACGATCTTACCGCCGAGGTCGAGATGTCGATGAAGGCGGACGTCGCCCACCAGTTCTGGCTGGGAAACGTGAACCTGATGGTGGCTTTGACCAGGAAGCAGATCGTCGCCAAGGGCCCGATCCCCAAGATAATGAAGCTACTGCCGGTAATAAAGCCCGCCTACGCGGTGTACAAGCAACTGCTCGAGGACAAGGGCCTGGGGGACATGATCACCAAGAAGTAGTGCCGGATGTGGGTTGGTCTCCGCGTGGCGGTTGCGCCATAACCCGGGGTAGTGACCGGTTATAACACGGAGGCAGCATCCGGGCGCGCCGGCACGCGCGGCTCACCAGGGAATTCCTATTGAACTGGTAGTTGTTGACCCGTGTGTTTGACAGCAAGACCGTACGGATTATGTTATACTTGCGCCGAACCTGGCTTGCATACGTCTGCCGATACGGTGCCATGGAAAGATGGCGCTTTTTACTGTGGGGTCGCGAGTTATGGCGGGAAAGAAGAAGAACAAGGAAGCGGCCGAAGTTGGCGAGGCACCGGTCGCTGAGGGCGCCAGCGCCGAGGCGATGCTGGAGATGATAATCAACAAAGAGGAAGAGATCGCGCGGAGGATGAAGCGCGCCGAGGCGGATGCCCAGCGTGTCATCGAGGAGGCCAAGCTGGACGCCGCCGCCAGGAAGAGGGAGGCGACCTCCGCCGAGATAGGCCAGGAGATGAGGGAGAAGGAACTGGAGAAGGCGAACCGGGAAGCCCGGAGAATAGCGTCCGAGGCCGAGGAAGAGGCCGGGCGGATACGGGTTCATGGCAAGGAGCACATCGACGAAGCGGTCAAGGTCGTAATCGACGGGGTCCTGCCGCCGCAGTAGAGCTGGCAACAGCCGGTCCCGGGGGGAAGTGTCTTGAGATGATAGAGAAAATGGCCAAGGTGGAGATCCTGGGGCTAAAGGACATCTCCATGGACACGGTAAACGTGATCCAGGACCTGGGAACACTCCACATAGAGGACCTCTCCGAGAGAATCGCGAGCGCGAGCACCAAGCGGATGACCCAGATGGCGGTGGACCCCAAGCAGGCCGACCGCGAGGCCGCCCTGAGCGAACTGAGGGCCAAGGTCGGTGACCTGATACGGGATCTGCAGCCGGACACCGAGTGCATCTGCAGGGAGGATATCGGGCAGGAGTACGACCTGGTCTGGAGTGACAACGTGGAGGTCATGATATCCCGGATCGAGAGGATGCTCCGGGAGGTGGAAAGGGAGACCCGGGACGTGGTGGACAAGAAGGCGGACCTCACCCTGGAGCTTGCCCGCCTGGAGAAGTACGTGCCCATCATGCAGAAGATACAGCCCCTGGCGGCCCGTGTCGCCGGCTCACCGGACATGGCGTCCATCGCCCTCATAATCGAGCGCAAGTACAAGGCCATCCTCAGCTACCTGAACGAGGAGATAGGCAAGCTCACCAACGGCGAGAGCGAGGTCGTCGCGGCCGACGTCGACGAGGAGTCCACCGCCGCCCTTGTCGTGTTCAACCGCAGGTACTTGAAGCAGGTCCACGAGTTCCTGGCGGTGCAGGACGTCAACCAGGTGCGCCTGCCCAGCGACCTCGCCAAGAAGCCGATAGACCAGGCGGTGGCCGAGGTGCGGGCCAAGATGGCCGAGATACCGGCCAAGATAGATGAGATCGACCGGAAGCTGGAGGAGGCCACCGGGAAGTACTCGGTTAAGCTGATTGCCGCCAGGAACGCGATTCACGACCGGGTGGAGGCCATGGAGACGCTGCCCAAGTTCGGCCAGACAGATCAGGTGTTCATGATAAGCGGGTGGCTCCCCCAGGAGTCGGTTGAGCCGATGGAGGAGGCGTTGCAGGAGAGCTTTGGCGATAAGGTCATGATAACCGTGACGGATATCCGGGAGGAGGAGGAGTTCGAGGACACCCCGGTTGCCTTGCACAATAAGCCGTTCGTGCGGTACTTCGAGGCCATATACCTGCTGATGAAGTACCCCAAGTACGGGACCGTGGACCCAACAATAGTATTCGCCATATTCTTCCCCATGTTCTTCGGCCTGATGGTGGGGGACATCGGGTACGGCATAATCATAATGATACTGGGATGGTTGGCCCACAAGAAGTTCAGAGAGAAACCGCTGGTCAACATGATCGGATACATACTATCGGTCGGCGGCGCCTGGACCATCGCGTTCGGCGTCCTCTACTTCGAGTTCTTCGGGGACCTCCTGGAGAAGGCGTTCCACGCCTGGCACATACACCTGCCTCTCCTGGGGACAGAGACGTCGACATTCAAGTTCCCCATCATCCGGATCGACGCGTTCGAGTTCATGCTGGTGGCCTGCTGCCTGATCGGTTTCTTGCACATATCCCTGGGCCTCATCATCGGGATAGTCAACGGCGTCCGGGGGAAGGACAAGAAGCATATCATTGAGAAGGCGGGGACCCTGGCGTCCCTGATCGGGATAGTGATGGCGATATCCAGGCTAATCTTTGGCTGGATGCCGATGTGGGTTGTTATCATCGGCGCGCTGCTGTTCATAGGCGGCATGGTGGGCGCGGGCATAGGCGGCGGCATGGGCGGGGTCGTGGAGTCGATAGTAGGCGCCGGCAACATCCTGTCTTACTCCCGACTGATAGCCATCGGCCTGGCCTCGGTCATCATGGCCGAGGTGGCCAACGACCTGGCGGGGCAGATGTGGGGAGGGGTTTTCGGCATAATGATGGGGCTCGCGATCGCGATAATACTACACTCGTTGAACATCGTCATCGCCTGTTTCAGCCCGTCAATACACTCGTTGCGTCTGCATCTCGTGGAGAGTTTCGGTAAGTTTTTTGAACCGGCAAAGTACAAGTACGAGCCTTTCAAGAAAACTGGGGGTGAAGGTTAGTGGAGGAAGCAGTAAAGACTGGAATAATAGCGTTTAGCGCGGCGATCGCGATCAGCGTGCCGGCCCTCGCAACCGCGCTGGCGCAGTCAAGGATCGGGGCCGCCATGGCGGGCGCGGTGGCGGAAAGGCCCGAACTGGCTGGTACCGCCATCATCATGGTGGCAATCCCTGAGACGATGGTTATCCTGGGTTTGGTCATCGCGTTCATGATTACGACACTGAATACTGTTGCTCATTAGGGTGCTCGAGAGGGCGATGAGGGCTAAGAGGAGTGTTAAAGAGTGGCTCTAGAGGCTATCCTCAGGGCTCTCGATATGAAGGCACAGGCCGATATCGAGGCCGTAAAAGCCGAGGCGCAGGAGCGGGTTGCCGAGATCGAGTCCGAGGTCGAGAGAGAGGCGGCGCGAACAAGGCGCCAGACGCTAAAGAAAGCAGAGGACAAGATCCGCGGTGAGGCCAACGCCATCGTGTACTCCGCGTCGATCAAGGCAAGGAACGAGCTTGTGAAGGCGCAGGAAGAGGCGGTCGACGAGGCGTTCCGGGTGGCCGAGCAACGCCTCCTCTCCGTAAGCGAGGGCGAGGGTTATCCCGGGATACTCGAGGCCCTCCTGGACGAGTGCCTGGAGTACTTCTCCGGTGAGGTCGTGATCGGCGTCCGCGGGGAAGACCGCGAGCCGGTAGAGAGGATGATGGCGGACAGGCAGGTGCCTTACCGTATCTCCGAAACCCCGCTTGACGCGGCGGGAGGGCTCACCGCCAGTTCGGCCGACGGCGAGATAACCGTCTTGAACACACTGGAGTCCCGGCTGGAGAAGGCCAGGGACAAGCTGAAGCTTGTGATCTCCAACGCGCTCTTCGAGTCCCGGGCATAGCTCTCCGTTTATTTTCACGGGGTAAATACTTTGGTCAGAGTGGATCTCTCCGGTTACGGATACGTAAACGCGCGCGTGCGTGGCATGCGCGCGCACCTGCTCAAGAAGGATTTCTTCATGCGCCTGGTCGAGGTGGAGGACTTCGAGGCGCTCCACTCCCTCCTGGAGCAGACCGCCTACCGGCGCGAGGTGAACGAGGAGGTCCTGATAAAACCGGAGAACCCGGATTTCGACCAGGCGTTCAACCTCAACCTGATCGCTTGCCTGTTGAAGATACACGATTCCACCGGGGGCGAACCCCGAAAGCTCGTCGCGCTTCTCTTCTCGCGGTACGACGTCGAGAACGTGAAGGCGATACTCCGGGGAAAGAAGGGCGGGGCTTCACCGGGAGAGATACTGAACGCTACGATACCGGTGGGAAACATCAAGATGGATAAACTGGAGGAGTTGGCCCGCCAGCGGGAGATCCCGGACGTACTGAAGGTCATGGCCGCACTACGGATCAAGTACGCGAGGCCGCTGGC
>JAHIPE010000091.1 GCA_018894655.1 Actinomycetota bacterium | reverse complement strand
CGCGCCTGAGAGACGCGTCTCAAGGGGTGTGAGGGCCGGTTCGGAGCCGGCCCGGAGTCCACCCAAACTCTTGAGGGCGGTCTCTTAGGCCGCCCGGGGCTGAACAGAGCCGCGCCTGATAGGCGCGGCTCAAGGGGAATGAAAAGGGGAATGGAAAGAGAGGGTGAGGGGGGCAAAGCGCCCTCAGGCGGCGGGGCGCAAGGCGGCGCCCGTAGCAGGCTTCCCTTCGATGAGGTTCTGAAGGATCTTCTTTGCCCTGTCAAACTGTTGCTGCTCCTGGGCCTCGAGGTCGTCCTCGACTTTCACCACCACCTCGGGCTCGATACCCTCGCCTTCGATGGACTCGCCGTCCGGCAGGTAGTACAGGGAAACGGTCAGCTTCAATGCCCCATCGTTGTCCAGGTCATACATCTTCTGAACGGAGCCTTTCCCGAAAGTCTTGGTGCCCACCAGCACCGCACGGCCCAAGTCCCTCAACGCCCCCGCGACTATCTCCGACGAGCTCGCGCTGCCCTCGTTGACAAGCACCACCAGCGGCAGGTCAGTCAGAGCGTTTCCCTGGGCCGGCTCGTCCACCCTGTCGTGCCCCTTTGTCTGGTAGGAGACCACGGTCCCATCGTTCACGAAGATACTGACCGTCTTGACTGCTTCGTCCAATAGCCCGCCGGGGTTGTTTCGAAGGTCCAGCATGAACCCCTGGACGCCCTTCTCCTGCATGTCCCTGACCGCCTCCCTGATCTTCTCCGCTATCCCCTTGTTGTGCTCGAACACGCGGAGCACGCCGTAGCGGCCGTCGATTATCTCGGACTCGAAGTCGGGTATCTCTATCTTGTCCCTGGTGATCTTGAACGTGAGGTCCTCGTCTTCCTTCGGGCGTTTGACGTCAAGCGTTACATCGGTGCCCTTCTTCCCCCGGATTCTCAGGACCACCCCGTCGAGGCTCTGCCCCTTGGTGTCCTCGCCGTCAACCGCCGTGATGATGTCTCCCGCCTTGACCCCCGCCTTTTCACTGGGGGAGCCCTCTATCACGCTGACCACTTCCGGCCGCTCCTCGTCTTCGTTGACTCGCAGCGTAAATCCCACCCCGAAGAAACTCCCACTGAGGTCCTCGCTGAGCCTCTTGTTCTCACCCGGCGTCAGGTAAATGCTGTGGTCGTCTCCAAGCGCTTCCGTCAGGGCGCTCAACCCAACGTCCAGGAGTACCTCCTTGGATTTCTCGCCCTTTCTCTTCTCCTCTTCGACGGCCTTCTGGGCCGCGTCCTTTATATCGCTCTCGGAGTAGTCGCGGAGGTAGTAGTCGCGGATGTCGAACAGCGCCTCCTGGTAAGAAGTCGAGTCGCTGAGGACAAACTCCTTGCTCTTCTCGGGAGGAAAAAGAACACGGTCGACCAGGAAGCCCGCGCCTACGAGGACGCCGAGCGCGAGGAGCCCCAGGGCGACGCCGAGTAAAACCCACCCGCGCCGCGAAAGCCCGCGCCGCGGCGGTGGCGGAGGCGCCTGGTGGTAGGGGGGAGCCCCTTGATAGTACTGTTGCTCCCAGCCGCCGTCGTTCTGCTCGTCCATGCGTCTCCCGTTGTCCGCGTCGCAGCCTGCTCGATTGATTTATTCTAAACGGAAAAGCACCTAAAGGATAGGAGGGGATGCGTCACCGCGAGAACCCGGCGTCCTATACCTCGATATACCTTCTGAGCGCAAGTGCGCTCCCAATCGCGCCGATGAAGATGCCGATGAAGAGGAGAAGCACCGAGAGCAGGGCGACATAGCCTCCCCCCACCAGGTTCACGTTCTCCGCGGCCGACTCGATCCTCGAGATGATCCAGGAGTTGATGAGCATCGCGGCGATTATCGCCACAATAGCGCCCATGAAACCTTCAACCACTCCCTCGAATATGAACGGCCACCTTATGAACCAGTTGGTGGCGCCCACAAGCTTCATGACGCCAATCTCCTTGCGGCGCGAGTATATCGCCATCCTGATGGTGATGGAGACCAGCGCTATCGCTACGATGCCGAACGCTATGACTATCACTATCCCCCCCTTCTGGATGGCCCCGGTCCAGCGGAGGACTTTATTCACAACGTCCCTGGGGTTCTTTATCTCCTTCTTCCCGTTCTCGTCGGTGCTCACCTCGGGCCGGCCTTCCAGGCGCTTGGCAACCGTGGTGTTGTACTTGGGGTCTATCATTTGGACCTTGAACTCCGCGGGAAACGGGTTACCCTCGATCTCGTCCAGCATGCCCTGCTGGTCCTCGTACATCTTCCTGAACTCCTCGATGGCCTCTTCCTTGGAGATATACTTGGCACTCTTGACCTCGTCCATATTGCTGATGAATCTCTCCAGGCTTTCCCGCTCCTCCACCGTAATGTCTTCGTTAAGGAAAACCCTTATCTCGTCAACCCTCTCCTTCATGTCCGCGGCCAGTCCGTTGCCGGTGTGCACGAACATGCTCACCCCGCCAAGGATGATGAGCGAGAGGCTGGTAACCATCACCGCGGCCACGGTCAGGGCCATGTTGCGGCGCATGCTGGAAGCGGATTCCTTTATAAAGTACTTGAAGTTAACCGCCATGGCCGTAGATCCCTCTCGACTGGTCACGTACAACCCGGCCGTCGCGCAGCTCTACCACGCGCTTCTTGAACGTGTTCACGATATCCTGATCGTGGGTTGCCATCACCACCGTGGTGCCCGTATTGTTAATCCTCTCCAGCAACTTCACTATCCCCGCGGACATGGCGGGGTCCAGGTTACCTGTCGGCTCATCGGCGAGGAGGATGGGAGGGCGGTTCACGAACGCCCGGGCGACGGAGACGCGTTGCTGCTCCCCCCCCGACAGCTCATCGGGGTACGAGTCCAGCTTGTGGCCCAGGCCGACGAGGCGCAAGACCTCCGGGACGTACGACTCGACGATCCGCCGCGGCCTCCCGGTTACCTCCAGCGCGTAGGAGACGTTCTCGAACACCGTCTTCTGCGGCAGGAGCTTGAAGTCCTGAAAGACACACCCGACCTTACGGCGCAGGTACGGAACCTTCCACCTCTTGATCTCCGACAGGTTGGTGTCCGCGATGTACACCTGGCCGTTCGTAGGTTCCTCCTCCTTGAGCATGAGCTTGATAAAAGTTGATTTGCCGGAGCCGCTCGGGCCCACGATGAACACGAACTCCTTCTTCTCTATATCCACGGTCACGTCGTCAAGGGCGTAGATGTTACCCATATAGGCCTTTGTAACCCTTCTAAAACGTATCAATTGACCGTACCTCCAAGCCTTTCCCGCTTGTTACTTATGATAACTAATGTTGATTATGATTCAAGTGTTAACTCTTGAATGAGTGGCAATTGTAAACTATTGTTAGCCATGATAATTACTGTTTAGTAATTAGCCTCTTTTCACATTTCCGAACCACTCCTGCCCGCAGTCGTTACGTGGCGCTCCCTGGCCCCTGTATTCGTCTCGCGCGCGTTCCCGCCGCGACGCTACTTATACTTTGCCTCAGAGAAAGAGATATCCTTCCCTCGCGAACCCAAAAATTCCATCACCGAGGCGGTATCCCTGTTCGCTATCCTTTCGTCAGGGATGCCGATATCGTCGATAAGTTCCAGCGCCTTATCAAAGACGCCGACCAGCAAGGCGTCGTGGGCGTCGCTTCCAACCGACAGCTGGGCTCCGGCGGCCTTTGCCTCCCGGGCGATCACCCGGCAGTTATCCATGCTCCCTTTTCGTACTACCGTAAACGACGCGTTGTTTATCTCGATGAGCACACCGTTAGACGCCGCGGACCTTACCACTGTTCCGTAGTCGAGGGGGTAGAGCGGGTTACCCGGGTGGACCAGGATGTCCACCTTCCCGCTTTCTATGGCTCCCAGGACCGCGCGGGTGTTTTCCAGGGCGGAGTCGCCGTTGTAGCCACACCGGGGGTGGATTCCCGCCTGCACCAGGTCCAGCACCTCCAGGGCGCGGTCGGGGACATCCAGGTTCCCGTCGGTGTCGATGATATTGCACTCCACGCTCCTGAGTATCTTCACGCCGGACAGGACGCGGGGCATCACCACCATGTTGGTGAAGTGATACATATGGGGGCCGCCGGGCATCGCGGGGCCGTGGTCAGCCACCGCTATCATCTCGAGCCCCCTCGTCGACGCCTCGGAGCAGATCTCCCTTACCGTGGAGTACCCGTGCCCGCTTGCGATGGTGTGGACGTGAAGGTCTGTCTTTATCCTCGGCTCTCCGGCCACTGTCACACTTCCTCCCGCTGTCCTTCCTGCTTCCTTTTCCAGCGAAGGCCTTCCTCTATCAACAAGTCGATGTTCCCGTCCATCACAGCCTGCACGTTCCCTATCTCCACACCTGTGCGGTGGTCCTTGACCATCTGGTACGGTTGGAAAACGTATGAACGGATCTGGCTGCCCCAGCCGATATCCTTGCGCTGGCTGCGGATCGCTTTGATCTCCTTCTCCTTCTCCTGCCGGGCCGACTCGAGGAGCCGGGACTTCAGTATCTTCATGGCCGCGGTCTTGTTGCTCATCTGCGATCTCTCGTTCTGGCACTGGACCACGATGTTCGTCGGGATATGGGTGATTCGAACCGCCGAATCGGTGACGTTGACATGCTGTCCGCCGGCGCCCGACGACCTGTAGGTGTCTATCCGGAGGTCCTTGGGGTCGATATCGACATCGGCCTCCTCTCCCGCCTCGGGAATAACGTCCAGCGACACGAAAGATGTGTGGCGCCTGCTGGAGAAGTCGAACGGCGAGATCCGCACCAGGCGGTGCACGCCCTTCTCGCACGACAGAAAACCGAAGGCGTTCCGCCCGCGGACTGTGAACGTGGCGCTCTTGATCCCGCCTCCATCACCGGGCTGTATGTCGTGCAGGTCGACCTCGAAGCCGCTACGATCGGCCCAGCGCAAGTACAGGCGGAGGAGCATCTCCGCCCAGTCCTGCGACTCGAGCCCACCGGCGCCGGGGTGAAGCGACAGTATCGCGTTTCCCCGGTCAAACTCCCCCTGCAGCAGGGAAACGGTTTCGATATCCCGTATCTCCCCGTCGAGTGAGGCGATTCCCTCGGATATCTCCTCCTCAAACGAAGGGTCACCCTCCTCCAGACCCAGCCGGTTCATCTCCTCGAGCTCCGCGGCCTTCGACAGAATCCCGTCGTAGCGGGATACCTCGCCCTCCAGGCGCGAAAGAAGGGCCATCACCCGCCTGGCCCTCTCCTGGTCGTTCCAGAGGTCGGGGGTAGCCGCCTCCCGTTTTAGCTTGTCCAGCTCGTTGCGCGACTTGGCCACCTCAAAGGTAATCACCTATTTTCTCCAGCCGGTGCACGCAGCCTCTAATCTCCCCCTGGAAATCAGTTACCATTCCAGCCTCCTTCCCGTGGTGTCATGCGTTGGCGCCGCAGCACTTCTTGTGCTTCTTCCCGCTCCCGCACGGACACGGGTCGTTCCTTCCCACCTTGTCCTTGTGCCGCTGCACCGGTTTCTCCTCCTTCTCTCCGGAGCTCTCAACCGTCCGGGGCGGCTCCCGCTCGGTATCCACCTCGACTATCTGGGCATGGAGAATGTAGCGCGCGAACTCCTCCTTTACGCCATCGGTCATCGCCCGGAACATGTCGAACGCTTCGCCCTGGTACGCCACCAGCGGGTCCTTGCCGGCGATCCCCCTCAGGCCAATGCCATCCTGCAGGTAGTCCAGCTCGTAGAGGTGCTCCCGCCACTTGTTGTCAACGATCTCCAGCATCACGTTCCTCTCCAGCTCGCGCATCTTCTCAGGGCCGAACTCCCTCTCGCGCTGCGCGTACACCTCCCCCATGTCCTCCAGGAGAATGTCTATCAGCTCTTCCTGTGTCAGCCCCTCCACGTCCATGTCCTGAGCGGAAACGGTCACCGGGTAGACCTGGCTAACGTAAGCCAGTAAACCGTCGAGGTCCCAGTCCTCCGGGTAGATGTCGGGGTTGGTGAACGTGTGAACCGCGGATATGATCGTATCCTCCACCCACTGCCTGGCCACCTCCTCGAAGTCGCTGCCCTCAATCAGGCGGCTCCTCTCCTCGTAGATGACCTCTCGCTGCCTGTTCATGACATCGTCGTACTTGAGGAGGTTCTTCCTTATGTCGAAGTTGTGTGACTCGACCTGTTTCTGGGCCGACTCTATCGCTTTGGAAACCAGCTTGTGCTCTATCGGCATGTCCTCCGGGAAGTTGAACCTCTCCATGAGGCTTCCTATCGCCTGCGAGGCGAACCTCCGCATGAGGTCATCCTCGAGCGAGAGGTAGAAGCGGGACGCGCCCGGGTCTCCCTGGCGCCCGGAACGGCCGCGCAGCTGGTTGTCTATGCGCCGCGACTCGTGGCGCTCCGTTCCGATGACCTTGAGGCCGCCCATTTCGGGGATCCCCCCGCCGAGCTTGATGTCGGTGCCCCTGCCCGCCATGTTGGTGGCGATCGTTATCGCTTGCGGTCTCCCGGCGAGCGCCACTATCTCCGCCTCGCGCTCGTGCTGCTTAGCGTTCAGTACCTCGTGGGGTATACCGCGCCGGTCGAGCATCCCGGATAGCCGCTCCGACTTCTCTATGGAAACGGTGCCCACCAGGACCGGCTGGGCTCTCTCGTGACACTCGATGATGTCGTCGACCACCGCCTCAAACTTCACCTTCTCTGTCTTGTAGATGAAGTCCGGTAGGTCCTCCCGTATCATCAGCTCGTTGGTGGGTATGACCACGGTGCCAAGCTCATAGGTGTGGCGGAACTCATCCGCCTCGGTGGCGGCGGTACCGGTCATGCCCGCCAGCTTCTCGTACATCCGGAAGTAGTTCTGGAACGTGATAGTGGCGAGCGTCTGGCTCTCCTCTTTGACGCGAACGCCTTCCTTGGCCTCTATCGCCTGGTGCAGGCCGTCGGAGTACCGCCTTCCCTGCATCAAGCGGCCGGTGAACTCGTCCACGATGATTATCTCGCCGCCCTTTATTATGTAGTCTACCTCGTTGGTGAAGATCTCCCTGGCCTTCACCGCGACGTCCAGGTGGTGGACCATGTCGGTGTGGACATAGTCATACAGGTTGTCGACGCCCAGTATCCCCTCCACCTTGCTGATGCCGTCTTCGGTGACCGCGACCGTCCTCGATTTCTCGTCGATCTCGTAGTCGGTGTCCTTCTTCAGCTGGCGGGCCACCTGCGCGAACTGGCGGTACCACTTGACCGACTCGGTGGAAGCCCCGCTGATGATAAGGGGGGTGCGGGCCTCGTCCACCAGGATGCTGTCCACCTCGTCGATTATCGCGAAGTACTGGCCCCTCTGCACCTGGTGCTCGAGCGTCATGACCATGTTGTCCCGCAGGTAGTCGAACCCGAACTCGTTGTTGGTCCCGAACGTAACGTCTGCCGCGTACGCCAGGCGCCGCTCCGGGGGTGGCATCTGTGCCTGGATGATGCCCACGTCCATACCCAGGAACCGGTAGACGACCCCCATCCACTCGCTATCGCGCTTGGCCAGGTAGTCGTTGACGGTGACAACGTGAATGCCCTTGCGGGGGAAATGGTTGAGGTAGACCGGCAGGGTCGCCACCAGGGTCTTGCCCTCCCCGGTCTTCATCTCGGCTATCTGCCCCTGGTGAAGCACTACGCCGCCCATCAACTGGACGTCGAAATGCCGCTCGCCCAGGGTCCTTCGGGCCGCCTCCCTGACCACCGCGAACGACTCCGGGAGGAGTTCGTCCAGGGTCTCACCGGCGTCGTACCTCTTCTGGAACTCGGGTGTCTTCGCCGCGAGTTCAGTGTCGGAAAGCTTTAAGACCTCTGGTTCCAGCTCGTTAACCGAGGCGACAACCGCCTCAAGCTCCCTTATCTTCCTGGCCTCCCCAAAGCGGAGGGCCTTCTGAACTCCCTTCAGCACCCGTAGACAACCCTTCCCTGTCCAGCCGTGGTAGTACCCTGGTAATCGCCCTGAGGACCTTGCTGTCGTACTGTACGCCCCGCTCCAGGTTCATCTCGGTCAGGGCTTCCTGCTCGGAGAGCGGCTCCTCGCCTTCACCACCCCGCAATAGCGACTCGAAATCGTCCACCGCACTGAGGATGCCCGCGCCTGTGCTGGCCGCTCTTCTCTTGTTGACGTCAACAACGCGGTCACTCAGGCCTTCTCGACCCCGGAGTATCTCGGCGGCAACTTCAAGGTAATCCACTTTCCCGACAATGTCCACCCCGCCGGCGGCAACGCTCTCCACCTCCAGGAGTTGCTTCTGGTCGGCATCGGATTCCGCCGTCATTGTTATTGCGCCTATGTCGTGGAGGTACGCCGCGCACTGGACTTGCTGTGCATCCTCGGGGGAAAGGCCGAGCTCGCGTGCCACCGCCATCGAGAGGCGCGCCACCCGGTCCGCGTGTCCCCTGGGGATCATCCCTGTCTCCTCCGGGATCGCGGCCAGGACGCGGATCGTCTCCAGCAGGTCCTGGTCGGTCTCGGCGACCTTGTTGTAGGCATGCATGAACACCAGGAGCAGCGGCAGCGCGATCAGCATCGACCACATCCCAATACCAATGAAGACCAGCCCCATCAGCACACCGATGAACCCCACTATGAGAAACGGGACCAGCGACTTGCGAAGCACGCTCTTGAAGTAGACCGCGGCGGGAAGGTAACCCTCCTGGGAGAGAATGTACGCCTCCCGGGCCGCGTAAAAGATAAAGAACACGCCTGCCGCCACCGCCACAGCCCCAAGCATGTAGGGCGTGTAAGACCCGAGGAGCACCGGTTTATCGGGAAGCACCTTGACCAGCAGGTGATAGGCCAGCACCATCACGCCCACCCCGGTGAGGTCTATCAATAGTCCCAGGAACTCGTCTTTATCCCACTCACCCAGCATCCTGGTGACCAGTGTGATGGCCGTGCCTAACAGGAAAAGCCATATCACCTCGACACCGGGGATGGTGATGAGAGCGGCGAGCAGCGGCGCCAGGCCGAGGCTGATCTTCCCTCCACCCTTTATCTTGAGATCGAAGTGCGCGGCCACGGTGAAAACCACCAGTAAGAAGACGAAATTACTGTAGTCGATCGACGCGACCCGCGTGTTGAAGGCGGCAATGATCATGGTCGCCAGCGCCGCGGTGATTATCAGTACGATTGCCACGGGAAACCCGGCCCGCGGCGCACGCCCCGGCGTCCTTCGCCCCCTGGAAGGCCTCCTTACCCGGCGGGTCGGGATGCCCAGTTCGTCCTCGCCGGAGGGTTCCACCGGTACGCTCTCACCGGCAGGCAACTCCACCCCACCTTGATCCTCCCCTTCGGGTTCCCCGGAGGGCTCGGCGTTGACCGGTGGGGCTTCCTCCTGGGGAACACCCTCTTCCTCGAAGACCGGCTTAGGGCTTCTTCTTGCCTTTCGGCCCCTTGCCTTTCTTGCTCTCCTTCTTGCGGGAACCAGTTCTTCTTCTTGATTCTCCACGAGCACTTCGCCTTTTTCTGTCACCTTCGGCCCTCTCCCATTCGCTGATATCCTTCTCTATGTCGCCCCTAACCTCGGCGTACTTCAACCCCTCGGCGGGGGTTGCGGTCTTTTCCCGCTCCTCGGAGGCGGTATCACCGGCCCCGGCAACAGCGTCCTCAAGGGTGGGCTGCACTGGCTCGGCCGCCGCCGTAGGTTCTCCGGAGGCCTTTCCCGACGGCATCGGCACCTTGTCCTTGAGCGAGCCGGTCCAGATGCCCCGCCTGGCGACAACGCTGGTAAAAGCATCGACTACTTCGGGGTCGAACTGCATGCCTTTTGCCTTCATTATCTCGGACGCGGCATCGTACGGGCTACGCGGCTCCCTGTAAGGGGCCGGCCGCTGCATGGCATCGAACGAGTTCGCCACCGCCAGGATGCGAGCGCCAATAGGTATCGCTTCCGCCGCCAGGCCGTCCACGTACCCGCTGCCGTCCGACATCTCATGGTGATGGGTTATCGACGGGGCCACTATTGCGAACGATGGTTCCCGAGACACGATCCTCCCACCTATCAGGGGGTGCTTCTTCATCTCCTCGTACTCCTCGGGCGTCAGCGGCGCGTCCTTGTCGAAGACCGCCGGGTCGAGCGCCAGCTTGCCGATATCGTGAAGTAACGCCGCCTGCCTGAGGTAGTGGAGGTCCTCCTCCTGGAAGTTCATCTCCTCCGCGATCGCCATGGCAATCTCCGCGACCCCCACGCTATGCCCCTCCATCGGCGTACCAGGGCCTTCAACCGCCTCCATGATGGCCAGCGTGGTATTGTCACACACGTTGCGCATCACCTCGTACCGGGTGTAAGCGACTCTTATCG
This sequence comes from Actinomycetota bacterium, assembly GCA_018894655.1. Taxonomy (GTDB): domain Bacteria; phylum Actinomycetota; class Geothermincolia; order Fen-727; family Anoxymicrobiaceae; genus JAHIPE01. The sequence goes on along the minus strand of JAHIPE010000091.1, from coordinate 14,811 downwards.
CAATCATCGGGGCGAACAGCAATACCACCGCGGGGAACTCGAGCTTGACGTAGACAACCGCCGCCAGGAACCCGATCCCGCCGTACAGCAGGTAACCGGGAAGCCTTGTCAGCATGCGCCTCTGCCAGAAACGAGTCATGCTCTCCCCATCAGGCGTCAGCATCGGCGTGACCAGCACCGTGTTCAAGACAAAGAAGATCAGCATCGCCAGCACGCATGGGAGCACCAGCTTTCCGCCGTTCTTCAGGCCCGGCTCCAGGAGAGCGCCGCCGGCGTGATGGAAGACCCACGCCGCGGCCCCTGCCGCGAACACCATCTGGCAGATGTTGAATATGACTCTCCTCACCCCCTGCTCTCCCCGCTCCAACCAGAAAACCGGGATGCCGAACAGGGTAACAGCCGCGGCCCCGAGAGGCCCGGATATCATCATGGCCATTACGACGACGAGTAGAGCCAGTGACAACCGCCCTCCGGGTTTCATCGGAAGGGCAAAGAGCTCGGACGCCAGGAACAGTATTCCCAGCATGACAACCGCCCACCAGTTCTCCTTCCCGGAGGTAAACGTAAGGAGAACCACCGTTGCCACCGCCAGGGCTATTGCCACCGCCAGTGTGTTGTCGGTCCTCCCCCCGCGAAAGCGAGACGGTTTCTCGTCCCCTTCGAAGAGGGAATCGTCAAGTTTCAGCCCCGAACGCTTTACCATCTGACCCCGGCACCTCCAACGAGGAAGACCTGTGCGATGAAACCAAGGGCTTTCCCTACTGCTCTGATTAATCCGGGCACTTGAGTGCAAGCCCCCTATCTCGAAGTGTCAATCAAGCCGTAGTTGCCATCATTGCGCCGGTATACGACGCTCGCGTTCTCCGTCTCGGAATCAGTGAAAACGAAGAAGTCGTGCCCCAGCATCTCCATCTGGAGAGTCGCCTCCTCGGGAGTCATCGGCTTTAACGATATCGACTTGGTCTTTACGATCGCCGGGTGCTCCTCCTCCTCCTCCTCGAGCTCTGCCGGAAGAGGTTGCTCCCTGTGAGAACCGTGGTGGCCGTGGGTCCTGTCGACCCGTTTTCCATGATACTTCTTGATCTGCCTCTGTAGCTTGGATACCGCCTTATCGATAGCCACGTACATGTCACGGTCACGGTCGGTAGCCCTCAGGTGAACCCCGCTCCCTACCGCGGTTAACTCCGCCTTCTGATTCTCCTTGATACTGGGGTTTTTCTCAATCACCATCCTTACCTCGACCTCGTCTACGTTAACCCCGAGATTGCCAACCTTCGCGGCTTTCTCCCGAGCATGGTCGCTCAGCGCATCGGTCAGGTCGATGTTCTTTCCCGTGATGATTATCTGCAACTCGCCTACCTCCAGAGACACTTGCCCCGCCCCGCACCGGCTTGCCGGTGACAAACAAGACTACAACCCCACTCTACACCAAGAGGTAGTGTCCCGTCTCATAAATACGGTGAAGCACCGAGAGCGTCGATGCGCCGCGCCGGCAAGGCGCGCGACTGAGGCGTACTCACTGAGTACGGCGCAGGGAGCGGAACGAAGCTGTAGCGGATGCAGCGGCGCTCGAATGCCATTGTATTTATGAGACGGGAGCACTAGAATGGGGTTGCGATATAATTGGCTTGTTTCGCGTTTAACTCGCCCTGGTGACATTGGTCGCTTTCGGACCCCTGTCTCCCTCAGCTACCTCAAACGATACAGCATCTCCTTCCTCTAGAGTCCGGTATCCTTCCGAGACTATGTCGGAGAAGTGCACAAACACATCATCTCCGCTCTCACGCTCGATGAACCCAAACCCTTTCTCCGGATTGAACCACTTAACAACTCCTGATTCCAATTCATTCCTCCAGTCTATACAACCATTTCCGGTAGGTTACCATAGGAACCCCGGAGTGTCCAACACGTTTGCTTAACAGTGGGGTCAGGTGTTATAGCGGTGTCTATAGATACAACCGGCGTCTGCAACACCAGGTGACCCCTCTGGCTAAGTAAACGGCCGACAACCGCCAACCAGTGGGGTCAGGTGTTAGAGAGCTGTCCGAGATCCATAATACACTCTGGAAACACCTGAACCCTACCTCGTAAACAAGCGGCGGCTGAATAAGAACGGGTCCCGCTGACCTGGTCTTTGGCCCCACACTCGCCTGCCGAGAGATTGCTACCCGGGTTCTATTCCCGGTCACGCCCTCTTCTCTCCTTTAGAGGAGGCAGGTCTTACACCTAAGCCGCACCATGCTCAGCAACCATTAGTTACCTTACGTGGGTCGTTTCGCCTGCGACTGGCATCGACTTTCAACCACAGACCGGGACCCGTAAACTCCCTCAATTACACCTTAGCCCCAAGCAAGGAAAATGTTATACCGTTCACGGCCATACGGCAAGCCGGGCAGGTGGGATCCGGACGAGTTACCGGAGCTTATCGGAAAAGATGCGGCCTATCAGCTTCTTGGCGATTTCGTCGCCGGTTATGTTATAGCTGGATGTTTCGATCGCCTTCCTGACCTTGTCGACCCTGTCTCTTCGGACCTCCGGTTCAACCTCGATCCTCTTGACAAGATCGGAGATGCACTCCATCTCCTGAGCGCTGAAAGACGCATACTCTTTCTCGCCAACCGGCTGCCTCTTTCTCAGCAGATCAATTGTGTTCTGTATCTCCCTGTCTGATAACTGCATATCACCTTCACTGTAACCGACCCTGAATCACGCGTCTAATCGTGTTTCCACCTACTGCATATATATCGTCAGGGCCGGAGATAACCTGAACCCCATTCCAAACCTTGCAATAAAATCGTATGTTTGGGGGATGAATTTCTTTCATTATACAAACAAAGGAGTGGAAAATGAACGATAGGGGGATAAGGCAGTTTCCCAGGCTTTTCCGGATTCATGGCCTGCTATCACAGGATCTTTACCCCTGCGCTCGCGCCTGCGGCAACCGCTATGAGTTTAAGACGGTCCTCGCCGCCACCAGGACGCTTACGGAGTCCGCGCCCGAGTCAAGCAACACCCGGGCGCAGGCGTCCGCGGTCGCGCCCGTGGTCAGGACATCATCCACCAGCATAACGCTTCCGTGAGAACCCCCGCGCGCCACTCCGAAGGCGCCGGCTACGTTCTCCCACCGGCGCGCCCCGGCCACCCGGTCCTGCTCCAGGGTCGGCCTGGTCTTCACCAGGCCTTCGAACAGAGGCCTGCCCAAGTGCCGGGCTACACGGCGGGCTAGCACCTTCGCCGGGTTGTACCCCCTTTGAGCTACCTTTTCCCTTGTGGAGGGTACGTAGCAGACATAGTCAGGGACGAGATAGCCCGGGTCGTTTCCCGCGGACGCGACCATCAACCGCGCGAGAGGCGACGCAAAGTACCTGGCGGACGATTTCAACTCCAGGACCATCTCCCGTATCAGGCCGCCGTACTCCCCCGCAGCCCTGTACCCGCTGAAGCAAGTCTCGCCACCGCGGCAACGACCCCCGGATTGCGCCCCGGGCATCGCGCACCTCGAAGCCAGGCCGGCCAGGCAACGCCCGCACAGGCCCCGCCCACCGGCCCTGCCGCACCCCAGGCATGATACGGGGTACACGAGGTCCAGGATTTCATGGAATATCCCCTGCATTCGGCACCTCCGTCTTGTAGGTATTTCCCGAGAACCTGTTTTGCACCAATGATGGTGCCTGGCATCATTGGTGCATTCTTGTTGGAGAGGGTAGGACTACTCTTCGTTGTTGACCACGCTTCCCGACATTATTCTAACACTGGGGTCGATTACTATTCCATCTTCCACCACCGACCCGCTCCCTAGGACAACGCCGTCCAGCAACACCGCGCCTTCTCCTATGCGAGAACCGGAACCGGTTATGCTCCCGACCATGCTGGCATCCCGTCCTATGTATCCCCCACCCCACTTGATGCCCCGGTACAGTACCGCGCCGGCCCTGACCATCGTGTCAGGCCCGACTATGACCGGGCCGAGAAGGCGCGCCCCACGCTCGACGACGCACCTGTCACCGATGCACACCGGCGGGGTCATGATCACGTCCCGGTTCACGGTAGTATCAGCGCCTACCCAGATACCGGGGGCAACCTGGTTACCGGGGATATCCACTTTCACCCGGCCATCCAGGGCGTCGAAGTTCCCCTGCTGATACTCCGCGATGCTGCCGACGTCATTCCAGTAGTACCTGTGGGTCCAGGCGTATAACGCCTCACCGGCCTCCACCAACAGGGGAAACAGTTCGCGCCCGAAGTCGTACGGCCTGTCCGGCGGTATGAGGTCGAGCACCTCCGGCTCGAAGACGTAGATGCCGGAGTTCGCCACGTTGCTTATCGCCTCCGCCTCGGTCGGCTTCTCCTGGAAGCCCTCCACCCTCCCGTCCTCTCCGGCGAGCACAACCCCGTACTTGGACGTATCCTCTACCGGCGTGGTCACGATGGTCGCGATCGCCTTCCTCTCGCGGTGGAACTCCAGGAGCTCTCGCAGGTCCACGTCGGTGAGCGCATCCCCGCTCACCACCAGGAACGTCCCGGAACCGAGAAAGTCGGCGCACTTCTTGACGCCCCCCGCGGTGCCCATAAGCCTCTCCTCCACCGAGTAATAGATGTCGAGGCCCCACCGGGACCCGTCACCGAAGTTGTCCCTGATCGCGTCAGGGAAGTAGTGGAGGTTGACCGCCAGTTCTCGGAAACCGCAGCCTGAGATCAGCGCAAGCAGGTGCTCCATCACCGGGCGGTTCACGATCGGAACCATCGGCTTGGCTATCTCACCGGTGAGCGGCATCAACCGGGCCCCCAGGCCCGCCGCCATCACCATCACTTTCTCGTCCATGTCGGGCACTTGCCTCCTAGTCGGACGCGTTCACTCACCGGACCCGCGGAGGCTCTCCTCGTAAGGCCTGCGCAGCACGCCGCGCTCGGTGATAATGCCGCTGATGTACTTCGCCGGTGTGACGTCGAACGCGGGGTTGTACACCGGAGAGCCGGGAGGGGCCGTCGCCCGCCCGGCGCAGGTACGGACCTCGTCAGCGTCGCGCTCCTCTATCACTATCCGGGACCCGTGGGCGCATTCGAGGTCAACCGTGGAGCCGGGCGCGGCTATGTAGAACGGGATTCCGTGCTCACCGGCCAGCACCGCCAGGCCGTAGGTGCCAATCTTGTTCGCGGTATCGCCGTTGGCCGCGATACGGTCCGCGCCGGTGATTACAAGGTCCACCGAGCCCCTCCTCATCACCTGTGCCGCGGTGCTGTCGGTTATGAGGGTGTAAGGAACACCCTCCCTGTCCAGTTCCCAGGCGGTTAGTCGCGCGCCCTGCAGCAGTGGACGCGTCTCGTCTACGTACACGTGGATGCCCTTTCCCCGGCGGTGGGCCTCGATGAGCACCCCCACCGCGGTCCCGTGGCGGATCGCCGCCAGCGGGCCCGAGTTGCAATGGGTCAGGACTCCCGCGCCATCGCCTACAACCTCCTGACCGGCCTCCACAAGCTTCCTGTTGGACTCGATGGTATGGAGTGCTATCTCGTCTGCCCGCTGGCCGAGCCTCCGGGTGAGGATGTCCGGGCTGTCTTCGGCGCCCTCCTCCAGCGCGTTCTCCATACGCTCGCACGCCCAAAAGAGGTTCACCGCGGTGGGCCGGGAGGCGGAGATTATCGATACGGCACCGGCGGCGGCCCTTCTTATCTCCTCCACGTCACCGCCGGCCGCCTGGAGCGCTCCCAGGAGAACGCCGTAAGCGCCCGCCACCCCAATGGCCATCGCCCCCCTGACCGCCAGCCGGCGTATCGCCCCGGCGACGTCCTCGGGTGTGTGCAGTTCCAGAATTGTGATTGCGGCGGGAAGGGCTGTCTGGTCGATGATAAAGAGCCGCCCGTCTCTGAAGAACACTGAGTCCCCGGGCTCACGGGTTACGATTCTACCCGACATCCTAGGCACCGTTATTGCCGTTTAGCAGGAAGATGACCTTGGCGGCGGCCTCGAGCGCCTCGGCCTGGTCAACCGCGTCCTCTATGTCCGTACCCCAGACCACCGACCCCTGCCCCTCGATTATCGCGATACGGTTCTCGCGCAACACCTCCGCGACCGCCCCCGCGAGCCCGGCGGTCCCGGGCCGGTAGAACGGGACGAACACCACGCCCCCGAGGTCCTCCAGCAAGCCCTGCGACTTCTCCAGGACCTTCCGCCCCCTGTGGGCAAGCGCGGTCGCGTATGGTGAATTGATCCTTATAACCGACCCGGCTTCCCGGCGTACCGCAAGGACCGCCTTGAAGATGCCCGCGTCCCTGGTGGGGCCCTTCCCCTTCCCGCCGGACTGCGGCCGGGTACCGTTCATCAGAAGTATATCGGAGTCCTCGAGGAAGCCGAGGCGGCTGCCCGCACGGGAGACCATTACATCCCCCGCGGAGGTCCTCACGCCGACCGCCCCCAATGCGCCGGTCACCAGGCCGCCCTCGTACATCCTGCGACATGCCGCCGTCAGGCCTTTTATCTCCCCGGGCTTCATTCCAGCCATCTTAGTGCCTCGTTTCATAGATACGGTTACGTACCGAGAGCGCCTCCGCGCCGCTCCGGCAAGGCGCGCGACTGAGGCGTACTCCTGTAGTACGCCGAAGGAGCGGAACACCGCCGGAGTGGATGCAGCGGCGCTCGAATGCCAGCGTATTTATGGAATGAGGCACTTAGGTCCCTATTGTCCAACTGCTCAGGTACTCCTCCTGCTCCGGCGTCAGGCTGTCTATCCTTATTCCCATGGTCTCCAGCTTCAGCCGGGCTATCTCCTTGTCGATATCCCTGGGTACGTCGTAGACCCTGTTCTCGAGTTCCCCGGCGTGCGAGAAGGCGTACTCGACGTTAAGCGCCTGGTTGGCGAAGCTCATATCCATAACGCTGGCGGGGTGCCCCTCCGCGGCGGCGAGGTTGATAAGCCTCCCCTCTCCCAGGAGATACAGCCGTCGGCCGTCCTCCATGATGAACCGCTCTACGTGCTTCCGCACCGTGTCGCGGCTGGTAGCCATCTTCTCCAGCGCGGGGATGTTTATCTCCACATCGAAGTGGCCCGAATTGCACATGACCGCCCCGTCCTTCATCACCTCGAAGTGCTCGGCGCGAAGAACGCTGGCGTTCCCGGTGGTGGTTACGAAGATATCTCCCTGCTGGGCGGCCTCGAACGATGTCATCACCCGGAAACCGTCCATTACCGCCTCCAGGGCCCTCAAGGGCTCGACCTCGACCACTGTGACGTTCGCCCCCATGCCCTGGCCGCGCGACGCCACCCCCCTGCCGCACCACCCGTAGCCGAACACCACCAGCACCTTGCCCGCCAGCAGTAGGTTGGTCGCCCTCATGATGCCGTCAAGGGTGGACTGCCCGGTGCCGTACCGGTTGTCGAAGAAATGCTTGGTATCGGCGTTGTTCACCGCTATCACCGGGTAGAGCAGGACCCCGTTCTCCTCCATGCTCTTGAGCCTTATGACCCCGGTGGTGGTCTCCTCGGTGCCGGCGATAATCTTGGAGGCCTGCTCCTCGAGGTCGGTGTGAATGGTAGTAACGAGGTCCGCGCCGTCGTCCATGGTTATCTGCGGCTCCTCGGCCAGCACGCTTGCTATGTGCCGGTAGTAGGTCTCGTTGTCCTCCCCGTTTACCGCGAACACGCTGATCCCGTAATCCTCGACCAGGGACGCGGCGACGTCGTCCTGGGTGCTCAGCGGGTTGCTCGCGCACAGGAAGCCCTCCGCGCCGCCCGCCTTCAGGGTTATCATAAGGTTCGCGGTCTCGGTGGTGACGTGAAGGCACGCCCCGATCTTGAGGCCCTCGAGAGGCCTTTCCTCGACAAAGCGCCTCCGGATTATCTCCAGGACCTTCATCTCCAGCCCGGCCCACTCTATCCTCGCTTTGCCCTCGCCGGCCAGGGCCAGGTCTTTCACGTCGTAGTCCATGTAGCGCGCTCTCCTTTCGATGTTACCCGTTACCCGCTAGTAGTTCACCGTATCTGTAAAGTTTATCCATTCTCGAACGGGCCATTACCCTGCCTACTGCGAACCGGCGGCAAGCCGCTTCTTGAGCTCCTCGATGCGGGTGACCGGGGTGGGATCCTGCCCCAGCGCCAGGGCCAGGTAGACGCTGGTGTAGTCCCCGAAGTAGATCAGGTCGAGCAGCCTCTCGATGGTGTTGCCGCCGCGGGCGCACACCTGGGTGATGTGCCCCACGCTGTCCTGCAGGAGATCCAGTGTTATACGTATCCGCTTCTCCACCCGGGGATGCTCATCAGGCTCACGGAGCACGACCAGTTGGCAGTGGGAGCAGATATCGGCCAGGTTCAGCCAGCCTACAGTCTCGTTGTGGTTGAGCTCGGGGAACGAGTTGTGAAACGAAGGTATCTTGGCGTTCTCGTTGAACTGTGCCTTCCACCTCATCGCCGCCACCGCCACGTTCCCCTCGGAGCCATACACCACCGGGACGTACCCCAGCAAGTCCTTGGCAAGCCTCTTGGTGGGATTGGCGTCCAGCGGGACTCCCACGCGATACTCACGGCTCCTCTCGTCCAGCATGCCCGCCGCCGCCCTTAGCTCGCCGGTCACCCCGGAGAGCAGGCCCATCCTCTCCATCGCCGAGACAACGGGGATAAACAGGTGTCCCAGCGACGCCCGGGGCTGGAGCCCGCCCGGTATCTTGAAGCACGGTATCCCATGCTCCCCGGCAAGCTCCGCCAGGCGCCCGCCGCTGCTCACTGTAACCAGGCGCGCCCCCCTGTCTCGCGCCTGGTTGAAGCAATCCAGCGTTTCCTCGGTGTTGCCGGAGTAGCTCACCGCGAAGACCAGGGTCCGCTCATCCACCAGGGGCGGGAGCTGGTACCCTTTCACGGTCGTTACCGGCAACGGGAGCCCCCTGTCAGCGGCAACCGCCGAGGCGACATCCCCCGAGATGCCGGAGCCCCCCATCCCCAACACTACTACCGCCTTCAGGCCATCCGGGGAAGGGAGGGTAACGTCGGACCCCCCGATGTCCAGCGCCTCGCGTACCTGTCCGGGGAATCCCTCCAGGGCCTCCAGCATCCCCGAACGGTCAATGGCGGCAAGGTCCTCCGGGTTATCCATATCAATCGTTTGGCCCACTTCTCTCCTCCCGTCACTACCCGGGGGCAACCTCGTTTATCAGCCTTTCACCCTCGTCCACCAGGTCCTCCACCTCCTGCTGGGAGGTTGCCTCGGCGTAAACGCGGACGACCGCTTCCGTTCCCGAGACCCGCAACATGAGCCAGGAGCCGTCGGCGCGGTGGAACTTTAGCCCGTCGATCGTCTCCACGTCGCTTACCTTCTGCCCGCCTATCTCGCCGGGTTTCAGGCCGCCCAGGTTCTCGAGCAACGCCTCCTTGTGCGCCTGGGTCAGCTCCATGTCCCTTCTCAGGTACACGAACCGGCGCCCCAGCTCATCCATCAGCTCGTCTATGAGTTGCCCCAGCGTCTTATGGTTGGTGGCGATTATCTCCACCAGGAGGAGTCCCACCAGGATTCCGTCGCGCTCCGGGATGTAGTTCTTGATACCAGTCCCGCCGCTCTCCTCCCCGCCGATGAGGATATCGTTCTCCAGCATCAGGTCGCATATGTACTTGAAGCCCACCGGCACCACCGAGAGCTCGAGGCCGTACCGGGAGCAGAGACGGTCGATCATGGTGGAGGTGGACACCGTCTTGACGACGTTGCCGCTCCATCCCCTGACCTCCACCAGGTGCTTGAGCAGGAGCGCGAACACCATGTGGGAGCTTATGAACCTCCCGGTGGCATCGATGGCTGTCACCCTGTCGGCGTCGCCGTCAACCGCAATGCCCACATGGTAGTCCCCGCCGAGGACCACCTCTCGCAGCCCGTTCAGGTTGTCGCCTATCGGCTCCGGCTGGAGCCCGGGAAACAGCGGGTTGTGAACGCCGTGTATCTCCCGGCAGCCCATCCCCAGGCGCCGCAGCGCCAGGGGGAGCAACCCCTGCCCGGCCCCGTACATGGGGTCGAAAACGACGTTGACGCCTTCCGCGGGAAACACGTCTGAGTCAACCATGGAAACGACCTTGTCCAGGTAGCGGGGGGTTGGATCGAACAGCTCGACGTTGCCTTCCTCCAGCACGTCCTCGAAGAGGAAATCAGGCCGCGGGGGCGGATCGTCCTCCACCCGCCTGAGCTCTTCCTCGATCTGTGCGGTAATCGCGCTGGTCGCCGACCCGCCGTAGGCGGCCTTGAACTTGATACCGTCGTAGCGGGCGGGGTTATGGCTCGCGGTTATCATTATCGCCCCGTCGGCCTCCAGGTCCACCGTCGCGTATGAAATAGAAGGTGTCGACACGAACGACTCGGACATCTTTACGTGAATGCCGTGCTCGGACGCGGCCACCGCGCATAGCTCGGCAAAGCCCACGGAGTTGAACCGTGTGTCGTAGCCGACCAGCATACTCGCGGCACCCGTCGCGGTACGGGCTACGTACCTGGAGATGGCACATGCCACCAGCCACAACTGGTCGAACGTGAAGTCGTCCGCTATAACGCCTCGCCATCCGTCAGTCCCGAACTTGATCATGAAGAACCACCTGCATCCGATAGGTAATGTTGCGTTTGTACCTGGTACCATCTTGCGTTCTGGGTTAAACGCGTTCGCGCCAGTAGGCCAGCAGGTCCTCCAGGGTCTTCTCGAAAGGTATCTCGGCCTCCCAGCCGGTAAGGTCGCTGAACTTCGAGATGTCGGCCAGGAGAATCATCACGTCGGAGGGGCGCATCCTCTCCGGGTCCTGCCGGACCTCTATCTCGGCGGGGGTAAGCTCGAGCAGCATATCAAGGAGCCTCTGGATAGTGATGTCCTTACCGGACCCCAGGTTGTATACCTCGCCGGGCTCCCCTTTCTCGAGGGCCATCCAGTAACCGACTACCATGTCCCTCACGTCAGTGAAGTCACGGCGCGCCTCGAGGTTGCCTACCTTCAGCACCGGCTCCTGCCTGCCTTTCTCTATCATCGCCACCTGCTTGCAGAAGTTACTGTCGACGAAGACGTCACCCCGACGGGGGCCGGAGTGGTTGAACGCGCGGGTACGGACTACGTCGAGCCCGTAGCTCATGTGGTACTGGTAGCCCAGCAGGTCCTGCCCGACCTTGCTGACCCCGTACGGGCTCAGGGGGCGGAGCGGGTTGGTCTCCTTGATGGGGATCTCGTCCTCGTAGACCATGCCGTACTCCTCGCTGGAGCCGGCTATCTGAATGCGGGCCGGCAGATCCAGTTCGCGCATGGCCTCGAATATATTCAACTGGCCCACGACGTTGGTGATGATGGTCTCACTGGGCGCCTTCCAGGACGTGGGAACGAAGCTCTGCGCCGCCAGGTGAAAGATGCGGTCGGGCTTCACATCGGACAGGCAGTGCCGTACCGCCGCCGGGTCCCTCAGGTCGCAATCTATTAGCATTATGTCGTCGGCTATATCCTCGACGTTCTCCATACGACTGCGCCAGCGCACAGTCCCGAAGACATCGACGTCGCCCCGGCCAAGGCAGTACTCGGCCAGGTGGCTCCCAACGAACCCCGTTATTCCGGTTATCAGAACCCTCAATGCACACCTCCGTATACAGCGGCACCGTTCGTGGCCGTGGCCACCGCTAGAACTTGATCTTGCCGGCCTCGATCACAGTGGAAGGCCAGACGCGTATCCCTCTTCTGAACTCGTTCTCCTCTCCGGCCTCGATATTATCACCCAACACCGAGTACTCCGCAACATGCACGCCCGGGCTCAGTACGGTACCACGTCCCACAACGCTCTGCTCCACCACGCACCGTTCGCCTATCACCGCGTCATCCAGGATGACCGAGCCCTCAACCCTCGCCCCCGGCCCCACGCGAACACCGTTACCGATGCAGGTCAGGCCCCCTATCTCCGCGCCGGCGCCTATGCTGACTCTGTCCCCCACCAGCAGGGGGCCGTTCAGGCCGGCGTCCCGGCCTATCTCCACGTCCCGCCCGACGAAGACCTTCTCCCTTATCTCCTTCCCACCCAACGGCACCTTTATCTTGCCGCCAAGGATGTCATGGTGCGCGGAGATGTACTTCCGCGGGGTTCCCAGGTCCAGCCAGTAGCAATCGGAGGGGAACCCGTAGAGCGGCTCCCCCTGCTTCAGCAGGTCGGGAAACAGCTGTCTCTCGAACGAGTAGTTCTCACCTCCCGGCACCTGGTCCAGCACCGCGGGGTCGAGCACGTAGGTGCCGGCGTTGATGAGATTGGTCACCACCTGGTCCCATGACGGCTTCTCCAGGAACTCGCTTATGCGCCCGTCCTCGTCCAGTGGCACCAGCCCGTAGGCGGTCGGGTCCTCCACCGGGGTGAGGGTTATGGTGACCACCGCGCCTTTCCGCTGGTGGTAATCCACCAGTTCCCCGATGTCCAGGTCGGTCAGGATGTCCCCGTTGCATACGATAACCGGCCCATCGCCCAGTTGCCCGGCTACGTTCTTTATCGCCCCGCAGGTCCCAAGCGGCTTGTCCTCTGTCACGTGGGTAAGCTTTATCCCCATGCGCGACCCGTCACCGAAGTACTCGTCGAATACCGCCGGGAGGTAACCGGTGGACAGGACGACATCGTCCACCCCGTACTCCTTGAGGTGCAGCAGCTCGATCTCCAGGAACGGGGTGTTGACCAGGGGAAGCATCGGCTTGGGCGTGGTTACCGTCAACGGCCGAAGGCGTGTCCCGAACCCTCCCACCAGCATCGCGCCTTTCAATCTCCTCTACCTCCTATATAAACCATCACTATTGCAGCCTGCGCCCCCCACCCAGCCTCCCCCCAACGGGGGGAGGGGATTCTAAGAGACGCGGCTCAAGTGGTGGGGCTTACGCGCTGTCTCCAGTAGTCGAGCGTATCCTCGAGGGTCTGCTCCAGCCCGATGATCGGCTCCCAGCCGATCTCCTTGCGGATCAGTGAGGCGTCGCCCAACAGGAGCGGGACGTCGCTGGGCCGCTGGCGGGCCGGGTCGCGCTCGACCTCTATGTCGGCATCCGACAGGCCCAGCAGCATGTCCAGTATCTCCGATATCGCGGGGGCCATCCCGGAGCAGACGTTGTAGACCGCGCCCGGCTGCCCTTTCTCCATCAACAGCCGGTAAGCCCTCGCGGTGTCGCGCACGTCGGTGAAGTCCCTGCGAGCCTCCAGGTTTCCCACCTTCAGAACGGGCTTGCTACGGCCCGCCTCGATCATCGCCACCTGGCGGGCGAACGAGGAAACCACGAAGTCCGGCGACTGCCCCGGGCCTGCCTGGTTGAAGCTTCGGGTCACCAGCACCCGCCAGCCGAACGCCTCACGGTACATGAGGCCCAGCAGTTCCTGGGTGACCTTGCTGACCGCGTAGTGGCTGCACGGCTTGAGCGGCATCCTCTCGCCAAGCGGCATTCGGCCCTGTGGGACCTTGCCGTACTCCTCGCTGGAACAGGCGATGTGTACCGATGTGTCCAGGCGGAGCCGTAGCAGCGACTCCATCAAGTTGACCTGGCCCATCAGGTTGACGTTGTACGTGCTCCAGGGGTCCTCCCAGGACCGGGCCACCGAGGGCTGCGCGGCAAGGTGAAAAACCGTGTCCGGGCGGACCTCCGCCAGGTAATCGCCAAGCGTCTTGTGATCGGTGATGTCTAACACCTTATACTCCAGCCCGGGGACCTCGGCCGAGGGCCCGGGCTTTAGCCCGATACCGGTCAGCCGACAGTCGGTCTCCCGCGAGAGCTCGGCCAGGAGGTGAGACGCGACGAAGCCGTCCGCCCCGGTAACAAGTACTCTCTCCATCACTGCCTCCCCGGCATTATCAACCGCCTCGCGCCCCCCAGCGCGGCGCGGACCCTGTAGAAGGCGTTGAGCACCGTTATCAACAGAAACCGGGTCGCCACCCCCGCGGCGACCACCGCGTATACCAACCGCCTGCAGGGCCCCTTGTAGCTCTTACGGTGGAAGCGTAACATACTACGGTGGTGGTGAAACAACATCCTGCCCGAGGCCATGCGGCTGCTCATGCCGATGTGGTGGAACACGTCCCCTCGTGGTATGTAACCCACGGTCCAGCCTGCCTGCCACATCCTCCAGCATATATCCACGTCCTCCACGTACATGAAGTAACCCTCGTCGAACCCCCCCACCGCGCGGGCCGCCTCCCTGCGAATCGCCATGAACGCCCCTGAGACCCAGTCCACGTCCGTCTCCCCCTCATGGTCCCACAGAGTCTTCTTGTACCGGTCCGAGGAGCGGTTCCCCGAGACGAACAGCCCCAGGAAAGCGTGCACGAACGCGTCCTTGATGGACGGGAAATCGCGGCAGGAGTACTGGAGCGTGCCGTTACTGTTGCGAAGCCGGGGGGCGACAACGCCCGCGCGCGGTTTACGCTCCAGGTATTCGGCGACCTGGCGGACGGTGTCTTCTGCAAGCACCGTATCGCTGTTTAGCACAATCATGTACGGCTCGCAAGTAACCTCGATCCCCTGATTGCAGGCCCTGGCGTAGCCGACGTTGCCGGTGTTCCATACCAGGTTAACGCCGGGGAATTCGCTCAAGACCATGCCCGGGCTGCCGTCGTCCGAGCCGTTGTCGACCACCCACAGGGAGATGCCGCCGGCGTACTCCTGCGCCTGGAGTGATTCGAGGCAGTCCCTCAAGTATCCTGCGGCGTTCCTGTTGATGACGATCGCGGCTACCTGGTTCAAAGCCGGTCACTCTCCCCCTCGCGGATCATCTCCCCACGGTCAAACAGGTTCCTTCTTATCCACCGGGGGTAATCGAACGGCTCAAACCACGCCTCCATCTCGCGCGCCGGCACCACTCGCCT
>JAHIPE010000090.1 GCA_018894655.1 Actinomycetota bacterium | reverse complement strand
ATATAGACGTAGGTCCTCCGCGCCGGGCCCCGGTTATCCTCTATCGGGACGAAGCCCACTATCTTGTCGGAGAGGAAGTACTTCCCATACCCCAGGGCGACAATTACCTGTTTCTTTACCTCCAAGACAGCCCCTTTCGGTTACAAACTCGTCAACCCAAGCCGCCTAACGCGTGATAATATCACAAAGGTTTGTGCCCCGATACCATCCGGCGCGCGGACTCAAGCTGCCGGGCGGTCTCCCGTGGAGAGGTGCCGCCCAGGCATCCCCGCCGTGCGAGGGACTCCTCCACCGACAGCCAACGGAGCGCCTCGGAGTCCAGAAGCGCGGAGAACCTCCCGAGCTCATCCGTGGTCAGGTCGGTCAGCCCCTTGCCCTCCCGAAGGCAGTATGTCACCACCTGCCCTACTATTTCGTGGGCCCGCGGGAACTCCATCCCTTTCTCGGCCAGGAAGTCGGCAAGATCGGTGGCGGTCATAAGGCCGCCCTCCACCAGTTCGCGTGCCCGCTCCCGGTCCAGCGACATGGTGTCTATGGTTCGCTCCATGACGTGGAGACAGCCGGTGACCGTGTCCAGGGCGTCGAATAGGGGTTCCTTGTCCTCCTGAAGATCCCGGTTGTAGGCAAGCGGGAGCCCTTTGAGTATGGTGAGCACCGCGACAAGGTCGCCGATCACCCGCCCTGACTTCCCCCGAACGAGCTCGGCCGCGTCCGGGTTCTTCTTCTGGGGCATAATGCTGGAACCGGTTGCCCAGCGGTCGTCCAACTCGAGGAGGCCGAACTCCTGCGAGCACCAGAGCACTACCTGTTCGGAGAGCCGGCTCAGGTGGACCATCACCATGGATATCGCATACAGCGTGTCGCACACGAAGTCCCGGTCGCTCACCCCGTCGACACTGTTGGGGCACGGCCGCGAGAACCCCAGTTCGCGGGCAAGCAGTTCCCGGTCGACGTCCACCCCTGTTCCGGCAAACGCCGCCGACCCCAGCGTCATGCTGTCCGCGCGCCCCCGGGCCTCTTCCACCCTCTGGACGTCACGCTCGAACATGTACACGAACGCCAGCAGAAGGTGGGCAAGCAGCACAGGCTGCGCCTGCTGCAGGTGGGTGTGCCCGGGTACCACCACGTCCAGGGTATCACCGGCGCGCGCAATGAGCGCCTCCTGGAGGGCGCGGAGACCCTCGGTGACCACCGGGCACCTGTCCATCACCAGAAGCCGGGTGTCGGTGGCGACCTGGTCGTTGCGGCTCCGCCCCGTGCGAAGCTTGCCGCCGGCCGGCCCCACCATCTCCACCAGGCGCCGCTCCACGGCGGTATGTATATCCTCGTCGGCGGGCTCGAACTCGAACGACTCGTTCCGGAACTCCTCATCAATCCGGCCCAGCGCCTCCTTTATATCGTCCTCCTCCGCGGGGCTCAACACCCCCGCCAGGCGAAGCGCACCCGCCCAGGCCTTGCCGCACGCCAGGTCGTAAGGGTACAGGCGCGCATCGAAGCCTACCGACGAGGTGAACTCCAGGAACCCCGGGTTCGTCTCCCTCGAGAACCGGCCTCCCCACATCTTCATTCGTCAGTGCCTCCTCCGGCTTCCTTCTCGCTTCTTGCCCAGACCTTGAGCGGGAGGCCCCATAGCTCGATGAACCCCCGGGCGGCGTTGTGGTCGAACGCGTCCGCGGCATCGTAGGTTGCAAGCCCCAGGTCGTAGAGTGAGTTCGGCGAACGCCGTCCCACAACGGTGGCGCGGCCCTTGTACAGCTTGAGCCTGACAACCCCCGTGACCCGCTCCTGGAGAGTGCGGTTGAACGCCTCGATCGCCCTGTTCAACGGGCTGAACCAGAGCGCCTCGTAGGCCATCTCGGATACCCTCTGCTCCAGGGGCCGCTTCCCCGCGAGTGCCTCGCGGGTGAGTGTCAGTTGCTCCAGGTCGCGGTGCGCCTTGATGATCAGTACCGCCGCGGGTGCCTCGTATATCTCGCGGGACTTTATGCCCACCAGGCGGTCCTCTATCACGTCTATCCGGCCGACCCCGTGCTCGCCGCCTACGTCGTTCAACCTCCGGGTGATATCCAGCAGGTCCATCGGCTCCCCGTCCATCCCCACCGGCAACCCGCCCTCGAACCGGATCTCGAGGTAGAGAGGCTCATCCGGAGCTTTCTCCGGCGATGTGGTCCACTCGTAGGCGTCCTCCGGGGGTTCCCGCCAGGGATCCTCCAGGACCCCGCACTCGCAGGACCGGCCCCAGAGGTTCTCATCAACACTGTACGGCGACTCCACCGTCACCGGCACCGGTATGCCCCACTTCCGCGCGTAATCGATCTCTTCCTCCCTGGTCATCTTCCACTCGCGCATCGGCGCGATAACCGAGAGGGAGGGGTCGAGCGCCGCCGTCGCCACCTCGAAGCGGACCTGGTCGTTCCCCTTTCCGGTACACCCGTGGGCTATGTAAGAGGCGCCCTGCCGGTGGGCCTCTTCCACTTGCAACTTCGCGATAAGCGGGCGCGCCAGCGCGGTGGCAAGAGGGTACTCCCCCTGGTAGAGCGCGTTGGCCCATATTGCGGGGGTAAGATAATCGGCGACGAACATCTCCCGTGCGTCTACCACCTTCGCGTCCACCGCCCCTGTCGCGAGCGCCTTCCTGCGCACCTCCTCCATCTCCCCCGGCTGCCCTAGGTCGACCGTCAGGGCCACCACGTCGAGGCCCCTCTCCTCGATGAGCCAGCGCACCAGCACCGACGTGTCGAGCCCTCCCGAATAAGCCAGTACCACTTTCTCGCGTTGTTTCGAGCCTTGCTTCTCATCCAATCGTCTCACCCCTACTCCAAGGCGTACTCCATCATCTTCGCGCATATCCCGTCCGAGTCACTCCCCCGGGAGCAAACCACCAGTATGGTATCATCCCCCGCCACCGTCCCGGCCACCCCGGGGAGATGCGCCGCGTCCAGCGCCGCCGCCAACCCCTGCGCGTTTCCCGGCGACGTCCTGACGACGACCATGTTGCCGGTCGGCTCCGCCGCCAGCAGGAACTGGGGGGCCATTCTCCTTAGCCCGTCGCCGTCGTCGCCACTCTCGGCGGCGCCGGCTGAACCGTAGCTGGTGGTACCGCCGGGGCCACGCAACCGTACCAGCCCGAGCTCCTTCAAGTCCCTGGATACCGTGGTCTGGTTGACATCGAACCCTTGCTCCGCCAGGGTGCGCACCAACTGGCTCTGGCTGGCGATACCGCCCCCTCTCACGCTTTTCAAGATAGCCGCCTGCCTCTGGCGTTTCACGGCACCACCATCCTCCACCTAACTGAATATCATCCCCAGGAGAGCGACCTGGGCGTGAAGGCGGTTCTCCGCCTGGTCCCAGACCGCGGAACGGCTCCCATCGATGACCTCGTCGGTTATCTCCTCCCCCCTGTGAGCAGGGAGGCAGTGCATCACCATCACGTCATCCGAAGCCCCTGACAGAAGCTCGTCGTTGACCTGGAACCCCTTGAACGCCTCTCGTGCGCTCTCCGGGTCCTCGCCCGCGCCCATGCTGACCCATGCATCGGTGTAGACGATATCCGCGCCCCGTACCCCATAAGTGGGATCGTGCCCGAGCTCCATCGAAGAGCCGTACGTCTCACAGTGTTCGATGCACTCCTCGATAATCCGGGCCTCGGGGGCGTGGCTCTCGGGGGTGGACACCGTGACGTTCATCCCCAGCAACGTTCCCGCCCGCAAGAGCGAGTTGGCCACGTTGTTCCCGTCCCCCACGTAAGCCAGCTTGAGGCCGGCAAGGGACCCCTTGTACTCCATGATGGTCAACATGTCCGCCAGGGCCTGGCAGGGGTGGCACAGGTCGGTCAGCGCGTTGATGACCGGGACGCCCGAGGCCGCCGCCAGCGCTGTGAGCCGGTCGTGGCCGAACGTCCTCACCACCAGCCCGTCAACGTACCGGGAGAGCACCCTTCCGGTATCCTCGATGGTCTCACCGCGCCCCAGTTGCAGCTCACCGCCGGAGAGGGTCAACGGGTGCCCGCCCAGGGTTATCACCGCGACCTCGAAGGATACCCTGGTCCGGGTGGAAGGCTTCTCGAAGAGAAGGCCGATGGTCCTGTGGGCGAGCGGCCGGAACCCCTTCACCCCCTCGGCCTTCAGCCTCAGCGCCTCGTCCAGGAGGTCCTCCAGTTCATCGCCGTCGAGCATATCCAGGCTCAGGAAATCACTACTACGCAGCTTATGCCTGACCATCTTACCTCCACGTCTCAATCATCCAGGCCCTTGAGGACGTCCGCCAGCACGCGGGCGCCCCGGGTAGCTTCTTCCTCCCCTATGATCAACGGTGGCAGGAGCCGAACGACATCAGGGGTCACGTTGTTCACCAGCACCCCGCGCTCCAGGCAGGCCAGCACCGCCTGCCGTGAAACATCACGCTCCAGTTGCACCGCAAGCATGAGCCCACTGCCCCGCACCCCCGTCACCAGCGGTACGCCCTCCATCATCGACCGCAGCCGCTCCAGCAGCAGCTCACCGAGCCTGCCGGCCTTCCCGGGCAGGTCCTCCCCGATGACGGTCTCCATCGTCGCCAGCGCCGCGGAGCAGGCCAGGAAACCTCCCCCGAAGGTGCTGCCGTGGTCGCCCGGGGACAGCGCGTCGGCGAACTCGCTGGCGACGATGAAGGCAGCCGCGGGCACCCCGTTGGCGATGCCCTTGGCAAGTGTCATCACGTCTGGGGTTACTCCGTAGTGCTGGTAGGCGAACAGCTTCCCCGTCCTGCCCAACCCGGTCTGCACCTCGTCCACGAGAAGCAGGGCACCGGTCCGGTCGCACGCCTCGCGGGCCGCGCTTATGACCTCGGAGCTTACCGGCCGCACCCCGGACTCCCCCTGTATCAGTTCCAGCATCACCGCCGCCGTCTCCTCGTCCACGGCATCACTGAGCGCACCCGGGTCATCCAACGCCACGTGCTCGAACCCCGGCATCACCGGCTTGAACGGCTCCCACTTAGCCGGCTGTCCGGTCGCCGACAAGGTAGCCAGCGTGCGTCCGTGGAACGCGCCCTCGATGCAAACCACCTTACCGCGGGGTTTGCCCTCCAGGTAATGGTACTTGCGTGCCAGCTTGAGGGCTCCCTCATTGGCCTCGGCCCCGGAGTTGGCAAAGAAACAGCGCCCGGGAAACGAGTTCTCCACCAGCAGTCGCGCCAGGCGCGCCTGGGGCTCCACGTAGTACAGGTTCGTTGTGTGCACCAGCCGGGCAGCCTGCTCGCGTATGGCCTCTGTTACCGCCGGGTGGCAATGGCCGAGGACCGTCACCCCCAGCCCCGACACCAGGTCAAGGTACTCGCGGCCGGCAGTATCCCAGAGGCGCGTACCCTCGCCGCGCACGAACGCCACCGGGAGCCGGTTGAACGTCTGCAAGCCGTACTCGGCGTCCAGGCTCTCTATCAGTTCAAAGCGCTCGTCCATCCGTTCTCCTTCACCCCTCCTAAGTCCTCCCCCTCAGGCCCCCCATCCTAGCCTTCCCCCCAGAGGGGGGAAGGGGCAGAGGGGGGAAGGCTAGGATGGGGAGAAAATTCATTATCCTTCCGCTTCCCGGTCCAGGTCACTCACTATCATGGTCCCAACGCCGTCGTCGGTGAAGACCTCCAGCAGAAGGGCATGCTCGACGGTGCCGTCGATTACGTGGGCCCGGTTCACCCCGCTCTCCAGGGCCTTCACGCAACTCTCCACCTTGGGTATCATCCCCTCCGATACCTCGCCGGCCTCGATCATCGAGCGGCAACCCTCCACGTCCAGGCTGCTTATCAACTCCCCCGAGGGCGACATTATCCCGGCGACGTCGGTCATATATACTATCTTGTCCGCCCGCAGGGCGGATGCCACCTCTCCCGCCGCCGCGTCCGCGTTGATGTTGTAGCTGTTCCCCTCGGCATCGGTGCCCACCGAGGCGATCACCGGTATGAGTTCGTGGTTCAGCAGCTCCTCTATTATCATCGTGTTGATCGATTCCACGTCGCCGACCCACCCCAGGTCGGCGCCGCAGAGAGAGAGCCGCTTGCGCGCCATTATAAGGTTCCCGTCAGCTCCGGAGAGCCCCATGGAGAGCGTTCCATGGCAGTTGATGATGGAGACTATCTCCTTGTTCACCTTGCCCACCAGGACCATATTGGTGATCTCCATGGTTTCCGAGTCCGTCACCCGGTGGCCGTCCACGAAGCTGACGTCCTTGGACATCATCTTCATGTACCGGGTTATCTGCGGGCCTCCACCGTGCACGATGACAGGGTTTATCCCCACGAGACGCATCAGGACAACGTCGGACGCCAACTTCTCGCGCACGTCGCCCGACTCCATGGAGTTGCCACCACACTTGATCACCACGGTCTTCCCCCGGTGCGTCTTGATGTACGGCAGCACCTCGGTCAGAACCCGGGCCTTTATCGGTATCTCCCTTTCACCGTTCAACCGGATCCCTCCATAAACTCTTGTCGCCGGCGTTGAACTCCACGTACTCCGGCGAGAGATCGCATGTCATGAAGTACGCAGAGCCGCTGCCCTGCCCGAGGTCCACGGTGATCTCCACCTCGTCCCGGTTGACAACGAGGCCCAGTTCACCGGGGTCGAACTCCACCATCTCCCCGCCGGAGAACACCTCGCTCTCCCCGATAGCCACCGAGAGTTTTTCCGCGCTGACCGGCACCCCCGCGCTCCCCACGGCGGCGGCTATGCGCCCCCACGCCGGGAGGCCGCCGTGGAACGCGCACTTGACCAGGCTGGAGTTCCCGATCGCCCTGGCCACCAGCACCGCCTCGGTATCGTCACCCGCGCCGTTCACCACGACCCTGAGCAGCTTGGTCGCGCCTTCGCCGTCCTTGACCAGTGCCACCGCCAGGTTTCCGGTAAGCCAGCAGAGGGTCTTGAAGAACAGGCCGGCCTCCTCCTCGGTCATCTTGTAGCCCCCGGGGAATACGGCGCCGTTCGCCATCATGAAAACGGTGTCGCATGTGGACATGTCGCCGTCTACCGATATCCGGTTGAACGACCACTCCACCGCCTTGCCCAGCCAGTCCCTCATCGTATCCACGCCGATGTCAAGGTCCGTGGTTATGACCGAGATCATAGTCGCCAGGTTTGGGTGTATCATTCCGGACCCCTTGGCCATCGCGCCCACCCTGACCACTTTTCCCCCTATCTCCATCTTCGCGGCCAGTTCCTTGGGGTACGTATCGGTGGTCATAATCGCTTTCGTCGCGTCGGTATTGCCCCCGGGATTCAGATCCTCCACCGCCGCCCGGATGCCACTCACGACTCTTTTAATGGGGAGGTACTCCCCTATCCTGCCGGTTGAGGCAACCAGTGCCTGGCCGGCGGGGATCTCCAGCGCATCCTCCACCGCGGCGGCCATAGCCGCCGCGTCGTCCACCCCCCGTGCCCCGGTCATCGAGTTGGCGTTCCCACTGTTCACCACGACAGCCCTGGCGGCTCCCCCCAGGAGCCGCTCCCGGCTCAAGACGACCGCGGGCGACTTCATGCTGTTGGTTGTGAAAACACCGGTCGCGGCAGCCGGCTTCTCCGAGTACACAAGTGCAAGGTCGAGGCCCCCCTCCTCCTTGATGCCGCAGGAAACACCTGACGCCAGGAACCCCTCCGGCGCGCACACACCACCAAGTATCCTCTCGAACCCCATCGCCTGCATCACGCATCACCTACCTGTTTCTCGCCTGTCCGGGCACACGCGGGCATCATGGAAATAGCCCCGGGGACTCAAGCCCCATCCACTCGGGAAGGCCGCACATCAAGTTCATGTTCTGGACCGCCTGGCCCGAAGCGCCCTTCACCAGGTTGTCGATCGCGCTCATGACCACCAGCATCCGGCCTTCACCGGTCACCTCCACCGCGATATGGCAGTTGTTGCTTCCCTGGACCGCCTTGGTCTGAGGGTAAGCGCCTTCCTCGAGCACCCGGACGAACCGCTCGCCCCGGTAAAACTCCTGGTATGAGTCGCGGATCTCTCCCGCGCCTGTGCTTGTGCCCAGAGGGACGTACATGGTGCACAGGATTCCGCGGCTCATCGGGACCAGGTGTGGCGCGAATACAATCGCCACCGGCTTTCCGGAGACCTTCTCCAGCCCGGAGGTTATCTCCGGCATATGCCGGTGTCCCGAGACCGCGTACGGTGCCACGTTCTCCGACGCCTGTGGGAAGTGCGTGGCCGGCGTGGCCTTCCTGCCCGCGCCGGATATCCCGCTCTTGGCATCCACCACCACTGTCCCCGCGATGTACCCTGCCTCTGCCGCCGGGATGAGTCCCAGTAGTGCCCCGGTGGGATAGCAACCGGGGTTAGCCACCAGTCCGGCGGCGGCGACCCGGTCACGGTATACCTCGGTAAGCCCGTACACCGCCTTCCCCGACAGCCCCGGGCAGGCATGTTCTTCGCCGTACCACCTCTCATACTCGTCAGGGTCGTCGAACCGGAGGTCGGCGGAGAGGTCCACCACCTTCTTCTCCATGGATGCGAGTTCGGGGAGGGCCTTCATGCTCTCGCCGTGCGGCAACCCCAGGAAAACCACGTCGCACCCCTCATCGATGGCTTCAGGTTCATAGGCCTTGAACACACCCGGGTAGAACCGGTCCAGCGAGGGGTACAGCGCACCGATACACTCGCCCTGGTAACGGTTGGCGGTAGCAACCGTTACCTCCATCTCGGGATGGAGGCTGAGGATTCTCATCAGTTCGGCCCCGGTATAACCCGAGGCCCCGACTATCCCGGCTCGGATCAAGGTCGTTCCTCCCTTCCGCTTGGGCGACAATCTTACAATACACGGGCAAACCGCCTCCCGGCGGCTGGAGTGCATACTATACATGATACTACATATTTATGCAAGCAACCCCTGAGGTCCCGCGCCCCCGCCGCCTTCATCCGGTATGAACTCAAAGACCCTCCCCGCGATCTCCACCTCGTCCCCCGGCATCGCTCCCGCCCTGGCAACCGCGTCCTCCACGCCCGCGCCGCGCAGTTTCCCGGCAAGGTAGGCGAGCGCATCGTCGTTGTCCCAATCGGTCATGTTCACCAGGCGCTCAACACGCCGCCCGCGGACGACAAAGCGGCCATGTTCGCGCTCGACGTTCATCATGTCCTCTTCAACCGGCACAGCATAGACGACCTCGGCCCCGGCGGTGGGTGACTCCCTTACCTCCTTCACCATCTCCTCCAGTGCCTCCATCAGCGCGCCCAGGCCCTCTCCGGTCGCCACGCTCAGGGGAAAGACCTCGAGGCCCCGCCGACGGCACTCCTCCCTGACCGCCTCCATCACCTCCGGTGCCGGCGAAAGGTCCATCTTATTGGCGGCCACCACCCGGCGGCGCTCCTCCAGTTGGGCCGAGAACTCTCGCAGTTCACTCTCCAGTACCACCAGGTCATCCACCGGACGCCTCCCGCTCACCGGTGACATGTCCACCAGGAAAACGATAATCGACGCCCGTTCGATATGGCGCAGGAAACCCACTCCCATCCCCTTGCCCAGGTGGGCGCCCTCGATCAGGCCCGGCACATCGGTGAGGACGTAGTCAATATCCTCCCCCTCGACCGTTCCCAGGTTCGGCTCGGTGGTTGTAAACGGATACTGGGCCACCTTGGGCCGCGCCCCCGACACCCGGGATATCAGGCTGGATTTCCCGGCGTTGGGAAACCCCACAATAGCGACATCCGCCACCAGTTTTAACTCCAGCCGCAGCTTCGCCGACCGGCCCGCTTCCCCTTTTTCCGCGAACCGGGGCAGCGGCCCTGCCTCCGCCTTGAGAGAGGCGTTGCCGCTACCTCCCCTCCCCCCCACGGCCGCCACGAACCTCTGGCCGGGCTCCACCAGGTCGGCGATGACCATACCGTCCTCGTCCATCACCACCGTCCCGGGGGGGACCGGCACAACGAGTTCGTCGCCGGCGGCGCCCTTCCTATTGTTTGGGCCGGCACGTCCCCCGCGCCCCGCCTTGTAGTGCCGCTTCCTGTTGAACTCGGAAAGCGTGGCCCTGCCGGTCGAGGCAACCAGCACCACGTCCCCCCCGGGCCCACCGGTTCCCCCATCGGGACCCCCACGAGGGCGATATTTTTCACGATGGAACGAGGCGCAACCGTCCCCGCCACGGCCACCTTCGGTAAATATGGTCGCCTCATCAATGAACATAGGATAACCCGGTTGGTCCTACCGTGAGAACGAGTAAGCTCGGTGGCTGGTGCCCCGTTCCATAAATACGGTTACGTACCGAGAGCGTCGAAGCGCCGCTCCGGCAAGGCGCGCGACCGAGACGTACTCCTGTAGTACGTCGAGGGAGCGGAACGCAGCCGGAGTGGATGCAGCGGCGCTCGAATGCCAGCGTATTTATGGAGCGGGGCACTAACTGCCGGAGTCCTGCTTCGGCTGAGATAGGCTGCGGAGCACTTCCAGCTTTTCCTTCTGCTTCTTCCTGCGCTCCAGCCGCTCATCGTAACTGCGGTCAAGCACCATCCTTATGACCTCCACCAGCAGCAGGGGATTGAACGGCTTGATGACGTACTCGTCCGCACCCAGCTCCCAGCCCCTTATGACATCGCTGTCCTGGGTCTTGGCGGTCACCAGTATGACCGGCATCTCCTCTGTCTCAGGGCTACCGCGAATTCGCTTCAAGACCTCCCAGCCGTCAACGCCTGGCATCATGATGTCCAGGACGACCAGGTCCAGCGGTTCGACTGCCAGCACTTTCAGCGCTTGCTCGCCCGATGTGGCTTCCACCACGGAGTAGTTATTCAACTTGAGATTCACGTTTATAAGCTTGACCATGGTGGGGTCGTCGTCCACCACGAGTATCTTCCTGCTGCTCACCTGTGATCGCCCTTTCCTGTCCGTTAACCGGGGGGCATTCAATTGTACAACACACCCGCGGGGGGCTACGGGGGGGCCGCCGACCTCAAGCGACGTCCGGCTTGACGCTCACTACCGTCCTGTTCCCGCTGGAGTGGTACTCCACCACGCCGTCCACCCTGGCGAACAGGGTGTAGTCCCTGCCCAGGCCCACGTTAGTGCCCGGCTTGATCCTGGTTCCACGCTGGCGCACCAGGATGCTGCCGCCCTTGACCTTCTGGCCGCCGAACCTCTTGGCCCCCAGACGCTTGGACTGGCTGTCGCGCCCGTTTCTCGAACTTCCTACGCCTTTTTTGCTGGACATAGAACCCTCCGGTTTATTCTTTCGCTTCCCCGGACGCGCCCCCCGCCTTACCGGCAGCCGCGGCCTTCTTCCTGGGGGCGGTCTTTCTCACTACTATTATATCCTCAATCTCCACGCGGGTCAGGCTCTGCCGATGACCCTTTTTTTTTCTGTACCCTTTCTTGGGCTTGTACTTGAAGACGGTAAGCTTCTCGCTGCGTCCCTGGCTTACCACCCGCGCGTCCACCCTCACCTTGGAGAGCTCACGGGGATCGGCTACCACGTTCTCGCCGTCATGGAACAGTACGACGTCCTTGAAGTGGCACTTCTTGCCCTCCGCCACATCGATCTTCTCAATGGTGATAGCGTCGCCCGGCGACACCCGGTACTGTTTTGAACCCGTCCTTATTACTGCATACATGTAAATCTCCCGGCATCAGAATCAATCAAAGCATTATACACTGAATATACACCAAACCAATCGACCGTACACAAGACAGCCTACAAGTGGGGTCAGGCATTATAGCGATGTTCACAATATCAGCGTTAAGTCGGCAATGCCTGACCCCTCCGGCCAAACAAACATTCGATAAACAAGACAGCCGGCGCGTGCGTGGAATCGGCCGCCTCAATCCTCGAATATCAACCCCCTGCCCTCGCAGCGCGGGCAGCTCTTGCCCAGGGTTTCCACCAAACCGTCGGTCACGTTCTTGCGGGTCATTTCCACAAGCCCCAGCTCGGAAAGGGTGACCACCTGCGTCTTGGTCCTGTCTCTGTCGAGCTCATTCCCCAGGGTCTCCAGGACCTGGGCCCGGTTCTTCTCCTTCTCCATGTCGATGAAATCTATGACGATGATGCCCCCTATGTCGCGGAGCCGAAGCTGCTTGACGACCTCCACCGCCGCCTCCAGGTTGGTCTTGAGCACTGTTTCCTCCAGGCTCTTCTTCCCGGTGTAGGAGCCGGTGTTGACGTCTATGGCGGTAAGCGCCTCCGCCTTGTCGACGACTATATGCCCCCCCGAGGGAAGTCCCACCTTTCGGCGCAGGGCAGCCTCAATCCCCCTGTTGACGCCGAACTTCTTGAAAAGCGGTTCCTTCCCCTTGTATAACTCCACCCTGTTCTTTATCTCGGGACAGGCGGTTGAGACGTAATCCCTGATGCGCTTGAATTCCCCCTTGTTGTCCACCAGGACGCGGGAGAACTCCATGGTCAGGTTGTCCCTTATAACCCGGACCGCCAGGTCGGGCTCTGAATACACCACCGACGGAGGCTTGGTTTTCTCTATCTTCTTCTCTGTCTCCCGCCACTGCTCGAGAAGGTACTCCAGGTCCAACTGAAGGTCCTTCTTCCCCGCCTTAATGGCCGCGGTACGGATGATTACACTCCCCTTCTCCGGCCTTATCCCCCGGGAGAGCTTGCGAAGGCGCTCCCGCTCCTTTTCCGGCAACCGGCGGCTGACCCCGGAACGGTTGCTCCGGGGCATATAGACCATGAGCCGCCCCGGTAGGCTGAGGTTGGTGGTGATGCGGGCGCCTTTGCCCTGCATGGGGTCCTTCGTCACCTGCGCCACAATGGTGTCGTTCTGCTTGAGGGCCTTTCCGATCTTGCCGGGCTTGACCCTCGACCCGTCCTCCATCAGCACCAGGTCTTGGAGGTAGAGCAGCGCGTTCTTCCCGACCCCTACATCCACGAACGCGGCGCTCATCCCCGGCAGTACGGTGGTTATGCGGCCCACGTAGATATTACCCACCACCGACTTCTTACTAGCCTTGTCGATGTACACCTCCGCCAGGTCACCGTCTTCCATTATTGCCAGCTTGCATCGCCCGTTGCGGCAGGTTACCAGCATCTCCTTCTTGATTTTCTTTGGCACTTCCACACCTCTCAAACGCCTTTCATACCGCGGGCTTTCTCTTCCCCAAATCCATTGGCGACACCAACCTGTCACCCCTCCGTACGAACAGGCCGTCACGGTGTACCGGGACGTCTTCCCACTCCCCCGGCGGGGCGCCGGCCATCCCCGCAAGGACCCTGAGCACCTCCCGCGGCTTGACGGTTCCCTTTGTACCGTCATCAAGCACCATCAGTAAGCGGGCCGGCGATCCCGGCTCCTCGCTCAGGGCGGCCAGGCGGTGGACCCCCGGGCGCAGGTTCACCACCCTGGTCCGGCGGGGCTGCACCCTCTCGAAATCGACGGCATCCCTTCCAAGAAACTCTTCCACTGCCTGCGTCCACTCACCTTCCACGTCCGCTCCCTCCGGCAACGACGCAACGTACGACGCGGTATCGATGAGCTTGCCCACCGGCCGCGCCCCGCTTCCCATCAGGCGGCAACGGACGACCTCCATACCCTCGGGAAGCGACCCCCGGAGCATGCCCTCCGCCTCAACTGGCGAGACGTAAGCGGTAAGCGATAAGTCCACCAACTCGCACTCGCTGGTTGTACCGATAGGCAATGGGGGTGAGAGGGATATCTTCATGCGGGAGCGCTTCCGCCCTCCATACTGAAGAGGAAGCCTGGAGCGCCGGGCGGCCAGCATCAGCGTCCGGGAGAACTCCGAGTGCGACAGGTATCGCATCCTCCCCAGCTTGGTGAGCTCGACTCTGAGCCGGAGCGGATCAGGTAGCTCCACCGGATATCACCTCCACTCCCCCTTCAGTTCGATCGCCGTATCAAGACCGGAACAGACACCGCACCCGAGACACTCGCCGTCGCGGCAATCGGAGGAGGTCTCCCCGTCCAGTGCACGGCGGTACTCCTGGCGAAGAAAGCTCTTCTCCACGCCGAAATCAAGGTGGTCCCAGGGAAAGACCTCGTCCGCGCCCCGCCGGCGATGGCAGTAGAAGGCGGGGTCAACGCCCTCCTCCCTCCAGGCGTTCTCCCACCGGGAAAAATCAAAGTGCTCCGACCAGGACTCGAACCGTGCCCCGTCTGCCCAAACCCTCTCCAGGACACCGGCAAGGCGGCGGTCACCGCGGGACAGGCAGCCCTCCACCAGGGTCGCCTCCTTGTCGTGCCAGGAGAGGTTCACTCCCCTGGACCGGAGGGTGGACCTGAGGATGCCCTGCTTTCGCTCAACTTCCTCCATGCTGGCCTGCTGCGCCCACTCAAACGGTGTATGGGACTTGGGGACAAACGTGGATACGCTGACGTTGCAGGCCGGCGGTGCCAGCCCTTCACTCCTCACTGCGTCCCTCAGGCGGAACACCAACGCGCTTATCGCCTCGACGTCGCTATCGGTCTCGGTGGGCAACCCTATCATGAAGTACAGCTTCACCCTTCTGCGGCCGGACCTCACCGCGGAGATAACCGCCCGGGCCATGTCGTCCTCGGCAATCGGCTTGTTGATTACTCGGCGCAACCTCTCGGTCCCCGCCTCGGGAGCGAACGTCAACCCCCCTCTTCCCCCGCGGCTCAAGCGCCCCGCGGCCTCCACAGACCTCCCATCCATTCTCAAGGAGGGAAGCGACAGAACCATCCGCCGGTGCTCGCAGATGTCGGATACCCTCCTCACCACATCATCCAGGCGGGTGTAGTCGGTGGAGGAAAGCGAACACAGGGACACCTCCTCGTATCCCGTCGCGCCCGCCAGTTCGTCGACCATCCTTGCCACCTCGCCGGGGGACCTCTCGCGGACCGGCCTGTAGATCATCCCCGCCTGGCAGAACCGGCAACCCCTTGTGCAACCGCGAAACAGTTCCACGTTCAACCGGTCGTGTATCGCCTCGCAGAACGGGACTATGGGGCGCTCGGGCAGGAGCCACCTGTCCAGGTCAACCAGGTTCTTCCGTATCTTTCCTCCTTCAACCGGGGCCATCTCCCGTACCAAGCTGTCCTCGCCGTACTCCACCCGGTAATCCGACGGCCGGTATACCCCTCGGAGGCGGGCGGCCTCACCGAGCACCTTCTCCCGGGACCATCCGCCGGACTTGCCACGAATCACCAGTTCCACGATCGACCTCAGTGCTTCCTCGCCCTCCCCCAGCACAAACAGGTCAAAGAACTCAGCCAGCGGTTCAGGGTTGGCCGCGCCGCACCCGCCCCCGATCACCAGCGGGCCGCTGGACCTGTCAACCGCACGCAGGGGGAGGCCGGCAAGGTCAATGAGGTTAAGTACGTTGGTATAGGTTAGCTCGTGGGGAATAGATATCCCCAGGATGTCGAACGCCGCCACCGGGCGGTGGGTTTCGATGGAAAACAGCGGTATCCCGGCCGACCGCATCTCCCGCTCCATATCCCCCCACGGGGAGTAGACGCGTTCAGCGCAGGCACCCACCATGCCGTTTACCGCCTCTTGCAAGATCGCAAGCCCCAGGTTGCTTATACCGATCTCGTAGACATCGGGGTACGCCAGCACCACCTCGGTGCCGCCGGCGGCGATATCAGGCGCGTTCCACTCGCCCCCCAGGTATCGGCTGGGCCTCTCAACATGCGTAAGAAGGGGCTCCAGCCTCCCCCAGAGGCTGCCCGGGAGTTCCCTGTCCAATCGCTATTCACCTTTTCTAAAGTAACTAAACGTGGCGGTCCGTCGCCACGTGGTTGTACATCACTTGCAACCCCATTATAGAACACCGCAAGAGAACGGCGGGGAGCTAGCGTCCCCTCAGGAACGAGGGGATATCCACCGGCTGCACCGGCTCTCTCTCGGGCCTCTTCCTCTTATCCTCTTCCACGGCCTCCCGCCTCGGCTCGGGCCGTACGCCTCCGCCCTCCTTGAAGCCGGAGGCGATAACAGTGATCTTCACCTGGTTGGCCAGGCCTTCGTCCACGATCGCGCCGAAGATTATATTCGCGTTAGGGTCCACGGCCCGGGCGACAACCTCCGCGGCCTCGTTCACCTCATGCAGGGCCAGGTCCGGCCCCCCGGAGATGTTCAGTAACACACTGGTAGCGCCGTCGATGCTCGATTCCAGCAACGGGCTGTCTATCGCGTTAATTGCCGCCTGCCGGGCGCGCTCCTGGCCGGTTGCGTACCCTATGCCTATCAGGGCCGTCCCGGACCCCTGGAGAACCTGCCGCACGTCTGCGAAGTCGACGTTAATCATGCCCTTGCCGGTGATCAGTTCGGCTATCGCCTGTACCGCCTGGCGCAGAACGTCGTCAGCCACGCGAAACGACTCCATCACCGTTATGTTGTCGGTCATGTCCAGCAGGCGGTCGTTTTGGACGATTATGAGGGTGTCGACGTTCTCCTTCAGCCACTCAATTCCCTGCTCCGCCTGCTCCGCCTTGCGCCTGCCCTCGAACGAGAACGGCCGCGTAACCACCCCCACGGTCAGCGCCCCCTCGCCACCGGCTATCCTCGCTACCACCGGCGCGGCCCCGGTGCCGGTTCCGCCGCCTTTCCCGGCGGTGATGAAAACCATGTCCGCGCCATAGAGCGCGTCTTTTATCTCCTCCTCGTCCTCCTCCGCCGCCCGCATCCCGACATCCGGATCGTTCCCAGCCCCGAGCCCCTGGGTTATCATCCTTCCGATGGGTATTCTTACGTCAGCGTTGCATCCCTTCAGGGCCTGTGCGTCAGTGTTGATCCCCACGAATTCGACGTCCCGGATACCTGCGTCTATCATCCTGTTTACCGCGTTGTTCCCCCCTCCGCCAACACCTACCACCTTTATTCTGGCAATGAATCCCTCTTGCTGCATATCTCCCTCAACCATCACTCCCGCTCTTTCGGTTGTTCCGCGTTCCGAGACTTACGTCCATCATAGTCGGATTTTTCTGGAATTCTCCTTTCGCGCGAACCATATTATCTCTTCCAATGAGACCACTGTTTCCAAGCCATGTTCAGGAATCCCTACCCTCGATCATCTCACTCCGGTTGCTACTTATATCGGGGAATATTTACACGCTACATTAGCGTGGGTGTATAAGTGGAATGTTTCGTATACCCTAAAGTATGTATTTATACTTTATCTATTCCGCAGGAACGGCGGTATCGTTATGTCGTCTTCCTCAACAACAGTTTTGCGCTCACGCTCAGTTGGGGTGATGCGTCGCTTGGGCTTGCGTTCCTTGAGACCTGCTGCCTCACCGACCTCAGCCTCTATTTGCCGCCTGGAGGTTGTACGCGCAGGCCTCTCGAACCCCAACCTCCCCGGCTCTATGCCCGATGCGATAACAGTAACCTTAACCTTGTCGTGCAGGGTCTCGTCTATTATTACTCCAAATATCTCCTCGGCATCGGGATCGCACGCACCCCTGATGATCTCCGCCGCGTCCCGTGCCTCCTGCAACGAGAGGTCCGGCCCCCCGGTCACGTTTATAATAATCCCCTGGGACCCATCCACGGAGGCTTCCAACAGCGGACTCGAGACCGCGTTTTCCGCGGCCTTTATAGCCCTCTCCTCACCGGTGGCCTCCCCGACGCCCAGGAGGGCGGAACCAGGGATTGAGAGTATCTTCTTCACGTCGGCAAAGTCCAGGTTTATCAAGCCCGGTATATTGATGAGGTCGGTTATCCCCTGGACCCCGTAACGAAGCACCTCGTCTGCTTTCTGGAACGCCTCCTCGATGCCGATCTTGGAGTCGGTAAACTCGAAGAGCTTGTCGTTGGGGATGATAATCAAGGTGTCGACCTTGTCCTGCAGTAGCTCTACGCCCTCCTCCGCCTGCCGCTTGCGGTGGCTGCCCTCGAATTCGAACGGCTTTGTCACTACACCAATCGTCAACGCCCCGAGCTCCCTGGATATCTCCGCCACCACCGGCGCGGCCCCGGTACCGGTGCCCCCGCCCTCTCCGGCGGTTATGAAGACCATGTCGCTCCCCTTGAGCGCCTCCTTGATCTCGTCCCTATGCTCTTCGGCCGACTCCCGCCCGATGTCCGGCTGGTTACCCGTTCCCAGGAAGTGTGTCAACTCCTCGCCGATGCTTATCTTCATATCAGCGTCACACGCCTGGAGGTCCTGCGCGTCGGTGTTTAGCGCGATGAAGTCAACGCCGGTCATCCCGTCGCGTATCATCCTGTTTATCGCGTTGTTTCCCCCTCCACCAACCCCCACGACTTTGATAACCGCGAAGAACTGCTTCAGATCATCAGGCATAGCGCGTTCCTTTCCCCATCTTCTCAGTCATCCCCTTCAATTGTAATTCAACTTTCCCCACCGTGTTCCCTTTCATTTACAGAAAAACATGAACAACAAATTGAGAGTTATTATAACAGAAAATTACTGTCAACTAAAGATATATATAAACCTTAGTGCAGGCTTTAGAACTACAGTCGTGTTTTCAGCCTGACTAGATGGGCTTTATCACCGGGCAGTCGGGAACGGTGACATCGACGTATGCGACTCCCCTCTTGTTGCTCGTTATGTCGTAGACGATTGCCTCCAGGATCTCGTCTTTCCTGGGGCACTCGGTGGCAGGGCCGTATACTATGTTGTAACCCCCCCTGGATATGAAGACGTAACCCCTGCCGTCGTAGGGGTTTGCTATCGCCAGCGTCGCCCTCAGGCCCTGGGGCATCGCCCCAATGACCTCTATGCACTCCCGTATCTTTTTATTGCTCACCCTGGCATCAACGGTGGGTACTGACGCGTCTCCCCCGTGTACCATGGGTATGTCGGGGAACTCCTCGGTTGCCCCCTGGGCAATGACGTGGGCCTGGTCGTCAACCAGGAACGCCGCCCCGCTGAAGTCAACCATCGCTATCGGCTTCCTCTCGACTACCTCTATCCTCACGCTGTGGAGCAGGTGCCTGCCAACATTCGCCTCTTTCACCCAGGGGTCGTTCTCCAGGTTCTCGTCCAGACGCCCCACCGGCAGGGTTACCAGGTTCGTATGATTGTCGACCCCGCTGCGGTCACGGATATACTCCACCGTCAGGTGCTCGTTTCCTTTGACAACCACCGTCTTGATCGAGCACACGTCGGTGAAGAAGGCAAGCCACGCCAGCGCTGCTCCCACAACCACTGCGAGCACACCGATCGGCACCATCGCCTTGAAAGCGTAGCCCCTCCAGTCAGAACGGCGCTCCAACTTCTTCAACGTCAATCATCCCCTGCCAGGCTTACCTTGAGCCGGGCACCCTCCAACACCTCGGCGACGACTTCCTCAAACGACATCCCCGCCGCCGTTGCCGCCTTGGGTATGAGGCTGGTCTCAGTCATCCCGGGAATGGTGTTGATCTCCAGGACCACCAGTTCATCGGTTCCGTGCTCCAGCATGATATCTACCCGCGATATCCCCTCGCAGCCCAGGACCTGGAAACTGGTGAGCGACATATCCCGGGCGGCCTCCGCCAGCGGGGGGCTGATGGCGGCGGGGACCTCGTACTCGGTGAACCCCGGCTCGTACTTCGCCCTGTAATCGTAGAAGCCCTCACGGGGCTTAATCTCCAGCACCGGAAGCACCCTCGGTTCGTTTCCCAGTATCCCAACCGTCAGGAGCCTGCCATGCACGTACCGCTCCACCAGCGCACGCTCGTCACAGTCAAACACTAGTTCCAGTGCGTCCCTGAGCCCGGACGGCTCGCCGACCTCTGTAACCGCGATACTGCTCCCCTCGCTGGCCGGCTTCACCATGACCGGATAGGATAGCTCGCCGGCTACCGTATCGGCGACCGCATCTAGATCCGAGCCACGGCTCGCCACGACGCCCCCTGCCACCGGTACCCCGTGGTACGAGAGCAACTCCTTGGTGACGACCTTGTCCATCGTCACCGCGCTGGCCAGTACCCCGCACCCGGTGTACGGTATCCGCATCACCTCCAGGAGGCCCTGCACGCATCCATCCTCGCCGCCGCGGCCGTGCAGCGCCAGGAAAGCCACGTCCGGCTTGCCGGCCGAAAGCTGCAGCGGAAGGTCCGTGCCCGCGTCCACCTCCAGCACCTGGTGGCCCAGTTCACGGAGCGCCCCCGCTATCGCCTTCCCGGTCTCCAGGGATACCTCCCTTTCGGCGCTGTTTCCTCCCATTAGAACGGCTACCCTCATTGCCAATGCCCCTCACTCCTCCTCGAACCCGACCAACTGAACCTCCGGCTCCAGCTGGACGTCGAACCGTGACCTGACCTCGCCCGCCACCAGGTCCATGAGCTCCTTGATATCTCTCGCCGACGCGCCGCCCTGATTGATTATAAAGTTCGCGTGTTTCTTCGATACCATTGCGCCGCCTACGCTCCTGCCCTTCAGCCCGCATTCGTCTATCAGCTTACCGGCGTGAGCGCCGGGGGGGTTCTTGAACACCGAGCCGGCGGTAGACACCCCCCACGGCTGGGTAGCCTTGCGCCTGTCCCTTGAC
Source organism: Actinomycetota bacterium (assembly GCA_018894655.1). GTDB lineage: Bacteria > Actinomycetota > Geothermincolia > Fen-727 > Anoxymicrobiaceae > JAHIPE01. The sequence goes on along the minus strand of JAHIPE010000090.1, from coordinate 5,617 downwards.
TCGTCCATGCGTTCCCTTATCGACTTCGCCGAGCCGGCACTGAGGCGAAACGCCACCTCCGTGACTATCTCGCCTTCCGGCACCAGCGGTTGCCTGTACTTCCCATCGAAGGCCTCATAGTGTCTCTCGTCGCCGCCGGGCGCCACCGTACGTGCCTCCGCCAGCACGTCCGAGGTTGAGCGCGAGAACGCTCCCGCGTTCATCATCACCGCGCCACCCACCGTTCCCGGTATCCCGAACACGAACTCCAGCCCACAAAGCAAGGAGCGGTAAGCCTCCACGACCACCGAGTCCAGCAGTGCGCCGCCGCCTGCTTTAAGCACATCACCGTCAGCGCCGGCCGTCGCAAGGCCTCCTTCGAGGCGTAGCACCACACCGGCGAACCCACGGTCCGATACCAGGATGTTGGACCCCCTGCCCAGCACCAGCAACGGCAACCCGAGATCTCCGGTAACTTGGAGAAGCTCACTGACCGCCCTCCTGCTGCCGGCCCGCATCATGAACATCGCGGGGCCGCCGACCTTCCAGGTCGTACAGTTCGCCAGGGGTACGTCCCTCTGTGCGGTCGCATCCCCGATCCCGAGCAGAGATTGAAAGGGATCCGGCAACTTTGCACCCCTCTATCGGACTTTTTCCTCTAAGATCTCCAGTATCTCCGAGGCGCACTGGGTTATATCGCCAGCGCCTATCGTTATTACCGTGTCACCCTCATCCAGGAGCGAGGCCACCGCCGCCGCTAACTCGCCCCTGTTGGGCACGTACACGATTTCCTTTCCGGGATAACGCTCCGCGATGCCGTCCGCCACCAGCTTTCCGGTAACGCCCGGCTCCGGATCCTCCCCCGCCCCGTACACGTCGGTCACGACTATCAGGTCAGCCCCGCCGAAGCTTCCCCCGAACTGGTCCGCCAGCAACCTGGTCCGCGTGTACCGGTGAGGTTGAAACACCGTCACCACCCGCCCCGGGGCTACCGAGCCCGCCAGGTCCAACACCGCTGCAATCTCGGTGGGGTGATGTGCGTAGTCGTCGATTACCTGAACACCACCGCAGGAGCCGATCCTCTCATACCGCCTCCTGACACCCTGGAAGCTGCCTAACCCCCGGATCGCCTGGTCCATCGGCAGCCCGACCTGGTGCCCCACCGCCAGCGCCGCCAGGGAGTTATAGGCGTTATAGAGCCCGGGAATCCCCACCACTACATCACCCAGTCTCTCGTCCAGGTACCAGGCGGCATACTCCGTCCCCGACGAGCTGATAACCTCGCCGGAAAAACGGTATTCGTTCTCGCTCGACCGCCCGTAGAAGAGCACACGGCCTTCCTCGCGGCGGTATTCGAGGCCCACCTCCCGGGCCAACTCGTCGTCACCGCACACTACCGCGAACCCGCCGGGGGGCAGAAGCTGAAGGAACCGCAGGAACACCTCCGCGGTGTTCTCGATGCTCTCGAAGTAATCAAGGTGGTCCCCGTCGATGTTGGTCAGTACGGCCACCTCTGGCCGCAGGTGGAGAAGGGAACCGTCGCTTTCATCGGCCTCGGCAACCAGGTACTCGCCATCACCGTAATGGGCGTTCCCCCCTATCTCGTTCAACTCCCCCCCGATAAGATACGAGGGGTTTGAGCGACAGTCCAGCAGCATCTGGGTAGCCAGAGACGACGTGGTCGTCTTCCCGTGGGTGCCCGCCACCGCGATGCCTCTCCTGGTGGACATGATCGCCGCCAGCATCTGGGCCCTGGTGATAACCGGAACTCCCTTCTGTTCCGCCTCCACCAACTCGGGGTTGTCATCCCTTATAGCAGCGGATTTCACTACCACCCGGGCATCGGACAGGTTCTTGGCCCGGTGTCCTATGCCCACCACCACGCCCATCTCACGAAGGCGCCTTACGTTCGACGACTCCTTGATGTCCGAACCCTCGACCGCGTAGCCCATCTCGACCAGCACCGTGGCTATGGCGCTCATTCCCGCGCCCCCGATCCCCACCAGGTGCGCATTCCCGCCGTCCCCTATGCTCTCCAGAGTAAACCGCCCGTCCAACTTCCACCGCCGTTCTCTCGGCCTGACTTGCCTTTCCAGAGCCCTCTCAACTGAGTTCTTCTACAAGGGCGGCTATCCCTTCCGCGCCGCTCCCCCGGCGCGCCGCCGGGAAGGCGCTGATCATCCTGGCCCGCTCGGGGCCGTCGTCCATAAGCTGTAAGGCCTCCAGCAACGCGGCCAGCGCCGAGTCGCCCTCCTGCTTGATCACCTTGGCCACACCCAGTCGCCCGAGCAGTTCCGCGTTCCCCTCCTGGTGTGCCCCGGTAGCGTACGGATACGGTACCAGCACCGACGGCACCGAGGCCGCCAACAGTTCCGCAACGGTGCCGGCTCCGGACCTGGCCACCGCCATGTCGGCCACCGAGTACGCCAGGTCCATGCGCTCCACGTAGGCCACCGCGCGATACACCAGCGGCTTGCCCGCCAACTGCTCCTCCGCCTGGGAGCGCCGCGGCTCCTCATACGCTCTCTTCCCGGTCAAGTGTAAGACCTGCAGGCCGCTCCTTTCGGACAGCCGGGGCAGCACCTCCCAGAGCGCGTCGTTGAGCGCCCGCGCACCCTGGCTGCCGCCGAAGACGAGTAACGTCTCCCGCCCCCGCTCCAGCCCGAACACGGCACACGCTTCTTCCCGTACCTCCGCGTGCCACCCACTATCAGCCAGCGCTTCTATCTCTGGGCGTACCGGTATCCCGGTTACCACCACCCGCGCTCGTCGGGGCAGCAGCACCTCGGTCCCCTGCTGCGCGGCAGCGACCGCGTACGCCCCACGGCAGAGTATCCTGGTGACGATGCCTGGCTGGTAGTTCATCTCATGGAGGATGATCGGTATGCCCAGCGTCTTCGCCGCAAAGCAGGCGGGGGCGGCCGCGTAGCCGCCGGTACCCACAACGCACGCGGGCCGGAACTCCCCAAGAATCCGCCGGCACCGTAACACGCCGCGGGTAAAAAGAAAGAGGGCCCTGGGCCGGTCCAGCGCGCCCCTGCCCACCAGGCCGGACAGATCGAGCCCCTCGAACGGTACTCCGTACTCCCCGGCCACTTCCGCCTCCGGGCCGGCAGCCGAGCCGATGAACAGGACCTCCCAGCCCGGGTGCGTATCGTACAGGTGCCTGGCAACCGCGAGGGCCGGGTACACGTGCCCCCCGGTCCCGCCTCCGGTCACCACCACCTTCACATCCCACACCACCTTACCGTTTACTTTGGGAAGCTACGTTCAATAGTATCCCTATGCAGGCCAGGCATATACACAGGCTCGATCCACCGAAGCTCACCAGGGGAAGCGGCACGCCGGTGATAGGCAACAGGCCTGTAACCCCGCCCATGTTCACCAGCGCCTGTATCACTATGAGCCCGGTTATTCCCGCCGCCAGCAGTTTCCCCAGCTCGTCTGGCGCTTTGGCGGCTATTCTGAACCCTCCGTACACCAGGAGCCCCACCAGGGAAACCACCAGGAGAGTGCCCATGATACCAAGCTCCTCTCCAATTATCGCGAATATGAAATCATTGTGGGCGTTGGGCAGGTACAGGAACTTCTGGCGGCTCATCCCCAGCCCCAGGCCCTTGATGTTCCCTGAACCCAGCGCGATGTACGACTGTATGACCTGGTACCCCGCGCCCTCGGAACAGCTCCACGGGTTTAGAAACGAGAACAGCCTCGCCCGCCTGTAGGGGGCGGATAGCATTAAGATAGCGGCGGTCGTTCCGCCGGCCGCCCCTATCAGGGCGAGGTGGTTCAGGCGCGTGCGGGCGATGCCCAGCATCAGGAACACGGAGAAGCACATCACCAGCGCGCTCCCCAGGTTCGGCTGCCTCAAGATAAGTGCGGCTTCCAGGACCATGACCACCAGCACCGGCACCAGCAGGTGAATGAACTTCTTGAGCTTGTCCCCCTTCATGGCCAGCGCGTAGGCGCTGAAAACCACCAGCGTGAACTTGGCGATCTCGGTCGGCTGCAGGCTGAACGACCATATCTTCAGCCAGCGGCGGGCCCCCCCGGCCTCACTCCCCACCACCAGCACCAGTACCAGGAGAAGCACCGATATCACGACGCCCGCCCAGGAGACCTTCCCAAGCTTGTGGTAATCTATCCTGGAGAAGACGAACATCATCATGAGCCCGAGTCCCGCCCACGCCAGTTGCTGACTGAAGTAGCGATAGCCGCCCGCGCTCTGGTCTATGCCGATAGCCGACCCTGCCGAGAACACCATCACCAGCCCCAACAGCAGAAGCGCCGCGGTTGGGATAAGGACGTAGTAGGAGAGCTCGGTTCCCGCGACGCTCCCGGCGGACCGCTGCCTGGAGACGGTTTTCCCCTTGCCTGACGCCGCCCGTTCCGGCCTCTTCGCGGTGCGCCGCCTCGCCTCGGCCCTCGCCCTGCCGGAAGCGGGCGCGCCGGCTCCGCGGCCCGACCCGGCGGGGTTCGCCTTCCGCCGGCCCCCACCCGCCGGACGAGCAGCAGCCTTTCCGGGCCTGGCCGCGCTAGCCGTCGCCAACGCCATCACCTCCCTCGAGGCACGCCACGCACTCCTTGAACACCCGGCCCCTCTCCTGGTAATCCCCGAACATATCGAACGAGGCGCAGGCGGGGGTTAGCACCACCACCCCGCTCCCGTCGGCCAACTGGTAAGCCTTCCGTACGGACTCCTCCATATCGTCGGCCATCTCCATGCAGTTGTTGGCCGCCGCTCCGCACTCCCGGTTTACCGCCGCCCTGAACTCATCGGCGCATTCACCCAGGAAAACCACTCCCCTGATTGCCCCGCTTTCCATTCCCCGGCAGAGCTCTCCGGCAAGCTCCGACAGGTCCAGCCCCTTGTTCCTCCCACCCATTATCGCCACCAGCGGCCCGTCGAAGGACTTTATTGCCTGGAGGGCGGCGTGCGGGTTGGTGGCCTTGGAGTCGTTGTAGAACAACACCTCGCCGACCCGCGACACGAACTCCAGCCGGTGTGCAAGCCCCTTGAACTCCCGCGCCGCCTCCCTGATCCTCGCGGGAGGCTCCCCCATCACCAGCGACGCCGCTGCCGCGGCCATGACGTTTCCGACGTTGTGAATGCCCGAGACCCCTATCTCGTCAACCGGCAGTATCCTGCCGGCTTCCAGGGGCGGGCCCGCGACTACCCACCCGCCCTCAATCCACAAGCCCTCTCCCGGCGGGCTCACCACGCTGAAGCCGACGGTTACCCCTCTCGCGCCCAACGCCATCTGGGTACAGAAGTCATCGTCCCTGTTGTAGACAAGGTAATCGCCGGGCAGCATGTTCTCCACCAGGCGCATCTTGGCCTTGCGGTACTCATCCATGTTCCGGTGCCAGTCGAAGTGATCCGGAGCGATGTTCAACACCACCGATACCCGGGCCCGGAACTCCTCAATGTACGCCAGTTGGAAGCTTGACGCCTCCACCACCAGGATATCGTCGGGGCCGGCCTCCCCCCTAAGTGCCCCGTTCCATAAATACGGTGTCGTATCGAGAGCGCCGAGGCGCCGCTCATGCAAGGCGCGCGACCGAGCTGTACTCCGTGAGTACCGCGAGGGAGCGGAACGCAGCAGGTGCGGATGCATCGACGTTCGAATACAAGCGT
>JAHIPE010000089.1 GCA_018894655.1 Actinomycetota bacterium | reverse complement strand
TCCTCACCGGGACTGCCTTTCTCCTCCATCTCCGGGCAGATATCCAGGAGCGCCTCGTCAAACCGGGCCGTTATGGTCGAGAAGATATGGTTGACCCTCAGGGGAACCGAGAGCATCACGAAATCGTCCTCTCCCATGTACCCCAGGAACTCCTCCTCGTTGACCACGATATCCCGCAGTATATCGGCCAGGCTGCTTATCAGGCTGTCACCGCGGTCGACGCCGTAGCGGTAGTTGATGAGCCGCAGGTTGCCGATATCCACGTAGATGAACGCGAAGAACTTGCCGCGCCGCTCGAGGCGCTTGCGGGTCTCCTCATATATCTGGTGCTTTCCCGGGAGGTTCGTCAGCGGGTCGACCGCCATGCCCCTGCTAGCCTTCGTCAGCACCGACTTGATGCGGGCGAACAGCTCGGCGTTGTCGAACGGCTTCGCCAGGTAGTCGTCGGCGCCACACTCGAAGCCCTTGACGACATGGTGTGCCTCGTCAAGCGCGGTGAGCATGATTATGGAGACGTACTTTGTGCGCGGGTCGGAGCGTAGCCTCTGGCATATCTCCCACCCGTCGATGTCCGGCATCATTATATCCAGGATAATGACGTCCGGCTCGTCGACAAACGCCGACACCAGGCCGGTCTCGCCGTTCATCTCGGTGACCACGTCGTATCCCTCGATCTCGAGGTTCGTCTTCATGACCTCGAGCAGGGGTACCTCGTCGTCTATGAGGAGGATCTTCCTCTTCTTGAGCTCGGGCATCTCGCGTCACCACACTCCCGCCGGCTTCATAGTGGTAATTCTAACACAGGTGCGCACTGCCGCTGTCAGAGTAGCCCGTGGCGCTCCAGGAGGCGGCCGTCGCCCAGCAGTTCAGCGGTATTCCCATCAGCGACTATCTTGCCGCCGTCTATGATGACCAGGCGGTCGCAGAGCTCGCGGGTCATGCCGATATCGTGGGAGATGACGATCCTGGTGACCTCGAAGCCCTTCACCAGCTCTATCAGCTCGCGGCGGCCCTTGGGGTCGAGGTTGGTTACCGGTTCGTCCAGCACCAGTATCTCCGGCTCCATGGATAGTACGGTGGCGAGCGATATCCGCTTTTTCTCCCCAAAGCTCATGTGGTGCGGCGAACGGCCTTCCGACCCCTCCATCCCGACCCATCCCAGCGCCCGGCTAACCGCCTGGGCGACAAGCTCCGGGGCAAGCTTCTGGTTCCTGGGGCCGAACGCCACGTCCTCCCGCACAGTTGGGCAAAAAAGCTGGTCGTCGGGGTCCTGGAAAACCAGTCCCACCATGCTCCTTATCCGGGCGAGGTCTTTTCTGCTTACCTCCAGCCCCATTATCTCGATTCGGCCTTCCCCGGAGAGTATCCCGTTGAGGTGGAGCGCCAGCGTGGACTTGCCCGCGCCGTTTGGCCCCATGACCGCTACCGACTCACCGCGCCGGACCGTCAGGTTGATGTTCTCCAGGGCGGGGGTACCGTCAGGGTAGCGGTAGCTAAGGCCCTCGATATTAATAGCTTCTCGGGGCTCGAGCCCGATCACTTCCACAGGATTACCAGCCTTCCCGCGAGCACGGTAAGGACCACCACCGACAGGAAGATGTAATCCGCGGCCCTCATCCTGCTCTCCCGCTGGAGCGGGAACGTCCCGTCGAATCCGCGGGCGCACATCGCCTGGTAAACCCTCTCCGCGCGATCGTGGCTCCTCAGGAACAGCGAGGCGACCATGTAGCCGACCGTTCTTGCCTGCCAGATCCAGCGCCCCCGGAAGTTGCGGGATTCGCAGGCCCGCTTCATCCTCTGGGCCTCGTCGACGATAACGAAGATGTAGCGGTACATGAAAGCGGCAACGGTGGTAAAGAAAGAAGGGACGTGGAGCCTCTCGAAACCGTGCATCAGGTTGGGGAAAGGGGTCGTGGACGAGAGCAGTATGAGGCACGAGACCGAGATGGTTGACTTGACGGCGACGTTCCAGAGCACCAGGAGGCCCTCGCTCGAGACGGCGAAAGGCCCCAGGTCGTAGGAGGCCCCTCCCTTGTGCATGAACGGTATGAACACCGCCACCATCAGTATAAACGGCAGCACGATCAGCACGCGGGAAAGGAGGTACCGGACCGGTATCCTGGAAGCGGCGGCGATGATCACCACCACCCCGGCGTACACGCAGAAAGCCCACCACGCCCCGGGGGGCGTGGTCACGCAGACTATTATCAGTGCGAACAGGGCAATCGCCTTCGCCCTGGGGTCCAGCGCGTGTACAGGGCTTTCGAGCTTGCTGTATCTGTCAATAAAGTCGTGCTTCAACTACTGTCCGGTTCTGTGGCCCTTCTCTTGCTCATATACCCTATACCGAGGGCGAGTAGCGCCACTCCCATCGCCACCGCGGCGGTCACAAGGACGCCGATGAAGCCGGAGAGGCCCACCGCGGCCTTGGTGCCAACGGCGTCACCGTAATCCGGTATCGGCGAGTGCGTCCAGGTCGGCTCGGTGTCTTCGGCGGCCTCCATGAACCCCTTGTCCTCAGCCACCTTCTCGAGCCCGTCAGGGCTGGAGGACGCCCACGGCGATATGAACACCGCGAGGAGGATAGCCACCAGCATCGCAACGCCGAAGAATATCCAGAGACCCGTGGTCTTCTTACCAGAAACATTATTCACATCGTCTGCCATCACGCAACCTCCCTCGCTAATCTCTTACCGGGCTCCGGCGACCTACTGTAGGCGTCTACCAGGTCCGGCCGCGACTGGAGCACGACCGCTATCACCACTGTAGTTATGATCGCCTCGCCGACACCGATGATGGCGTGAACACCGACCATCGCGGGCAAAACCGTGCCCAGCGGAACCGTGCCCGATATCGATAGCTCGAACGAACAGGCGATAGAGGCAAGCACCACCGATATCCAGGAGAAGACGGCGGTGCAGGTCAACAGAGATGTCCTCTCGCTGAGGCCCCTGCCGAGCGCGCCCTTGGAGAGCACCAGCAGGTAGTAGCTCATCAGGCCGCCTATCACAGCCATGTTAAAGACGTTGGCCCCCAGCGCGGTCAGCCCCCCGTCGGCGAAGAACAGGCACTGAACCAGGAGCACCACCACCATGACCAGGAAACCCGGCCAGGCCCCCAGCAGGGCCATCGCGAGGATAGCTCCCAGGAAGTGGCCGCTGGTGCCGCCCGCCACCGGGAAGTTCAGCATCTGCGCCGCGAAGATGAACGCCGCGGTGATGCCGAGAAGGGGAATCACCTTCTCGTTGAGCTTGCTCTTCGCCGCGTAAAGCGCGTAGCCGGTGAACCCCGCCGAGACGCCGGTCAACGTGCCCCACGTCTTGGGGTCCAGAAATCCATCGGGAATGTGCACTCAAACCACCCCTTTTCTATAGCGTGCCATTTCACTCCCGGGCCCGTTTGGGCCCCACATGCAACGTCGGGTGGCAAGAAAAAAGCCACCAAACAACCGGTTTCCTACCGGAATACCGGCCTTCGTGGCCTGATTACTGGCATCTCTCATACACTTGGGCCTTCTTGGCCCGGTTACAGGGAGATTTATAGCAGAATCCCACTTCAAAAGCAACTACAGGGCGGCTGAGGGCTGAGACAGAGGTCAGGTAGACAGGATTATCTCGTGCTCGAGGAGGTCCACCCGCTCGACCTTCGCGGTTATCAACTTCTGTTCGCCGAAGAGGTCGGTCAGCAAGACCTTCTCACCTTCCGGATGAACGGTCACAACGTCTTCCATGATCTTCCGCTTCTCCCCGTCCTTCACCACGAAAACGATCGCCTCACACACCTTGTTCCTCCTCGGGTTCGAGCGGTAGCCCGTAATGCTCCAGGACCAGGACGACCGCTTCCTTGATGAGATACTGGAGCGGCCTCTTGTGCACGCCAAGAAGCTCGAGGGGCGGGTTGGATACCGGCAGCAGGATCTTCCGGCCCGGCGCCGAGGCCACCGCGGTGGCGATGGCGGGGGTCACCTCGCCCATCATCGAGTTGGGCACCACGATGGAGAGTGAGCCCATTATTATCTCGGCGTCCTTCACCGAGTAGGCAACCGCGTTCTCGCCGGTGGCGCCCCTGCTTGCCTTCGCCTTGATCATGTTTCCGGTGGCAATGGCGTTGGTCCCCAGCGCCATTATGTCTGCACCCTCGGGAAGCGCGTTCCGCAGGCGCAGGACTATCTGGGCGCCTATGCTCCCTCCCATACCGTCTACCACCGCGATAATCATCTAACGGTCTCCCTCGTACACTCTACGGGCGCCGACCTCCTCGAGGAAACCCTGAGCCGACGACGCGGCGAGGGCACCCTCCCCGGCCGCCACCACGACCTGCTTGAACCGGCCGGCACGGACATCCCCGGCGGCGAAGATCCCGGGGACGCTGGACTCCAGGCGCTCGTCGGTGACGATGTAGCCTGCGTCGTCGAGCTCCAGCAGGTCCGAGAGAAAAGCGCTGTTGGGGTCGTTTCCCACGTAGAAGAAGATGCCGGATACCGGCACATCCGTTCGGTCCCCCGTCTTGCTGTTCACGATCGTTGCGGAGTCCACCGTCTCCCCGCCGTTGACGGCGGTGATCTCGGAGTTCCACATGAACTCGAGTTTCGGCTCCGCTGCCGCCCGTTCCACGAGGTAGCTCGAGGCCCTTAGCTCGCCTCTCCTGTGGACGATAATGACCTTGCCGGCGAACTTCGCCAGGTGTAGTGCCTCCTCGACCGCCGAGTCCCCGCCGCCGATCACCATCACCGCCCGGTCGCGGAAAAGGGGGCCATCGCAGGTGGCGCAGTAGGAGATGCCTCGCCCGCCATACTCCTCCTCCCCGGGTATACCCATCTTGCGCGGGTTTCTCCCGGTGGCGACTATCACGGCGCGGGCGTTCAGTTCGCCGTCCTCGAGATGGAGGGTCATGGCCTCCCCTTCGAGCGTTACGCCCGTTACCTGGGCGAAGGTCATGATCTCTAGGCCGAACCTCTCGGCCTGCTCCTTCATCCGGCCCACAAGCTCGGTGCCCTCAACCCCATCGGGGAAACCGGGGTAGTTCTCGATCAGCGGCGAGAGTATCGCCTGCCCGCCGGTCAACTCCCGGTCCAGCATCACGGCATCCACGTCGGACCGGCACAGGTAGAGGCCCGCGGTAAGCCCGGCCGGCCCCCCGCCTACGATTGCAACCTCGCGTGCTTTCTTGTCCATTCGCTCACCTTTCCGCCCGGCCGTGCATCCTCCGTCCATCACTGGCGCGACCGGGTAACGGATATTTTAACCCAACCCCGCCGGGAAGTCCCCTTCCTTTGAGGTGGGGGATTCCCGGCGGGACTTCTCTTGGAGCGAAATAGTTGTCACACCCACCCCCTGTAATGAGACCATGAAACGAACGGCGAAGTACAGGATGTATCCCAACAAGACCCAGGAGAAAACGCTCAGTGATACCCTTGCCGCCTGCTGTACCATAAGCTGGCGAAATCCATCAGTGACGCATCCTGGGGGACGCTGATCTTCATGCTTGACTACAAGGCGGAAGGGGCCGGTGGTCTTGTATTGCTATGACGGTCAACGGTGTGCGAAAATCGGTGTTGATGCGAAAGGCGTGGGAAGCGAACGTGCACGGGGGTGTGGAACATGCATATGGAGAATCCCGACCTGGCTGCGATCAAGACAGCGATAAGGCACCTGGCAAGCCGGGTCGAGGCCGAGGCGGTGGAGGCTCGGCACTGGTCCAACCTGGCAAAGAACCGCGGCGTGGGCGACGTTTCCGCCACGCTAGATAATGCCGCCGAGACCCTCAGGAACGCCCATGCCGGCATTGACGCGGCGGCCCAACTGCTGTTCGAGGTGCAGGAACAACAGGCGTCAAACCGAAACCGCGTATGAGAAACGCAGTTTTGGGGTGGGAACGGTCAACCTTCGACCAGCGAGCGCAGGAGGCCGATATCGTCGGGGTTGGAGCCCCCGTAGGCCAGCTCGACGATGGCGGGAAGATCCTTTAGAGCCTCGTGGTTCACCATGTAGCGGAACGCCTCCATCCCTATCATGCCCCGGCCGATATGCTCGTGCCTGTCGGTGTGCGAGCCGCACTCGGCCTTAGAGTCGTTCAGGTGCAGGAGCTTGAGCCGGTCCAGCCCGATGTACTTATCAAGCTCCTTCAGGGCGGCGTCAACGCCCCCCGGGGTGCTGATGTCGTAGCCGGCGGCGAATATGTGGCAGGTGTCCAGGCAGATGCCCAGTCGGTCTGGCCCCCCCGAGAGGTCAAACACCTCCCCGAACTGCTCGAACCTACCCCCGATGGACGTCCCCGCCCCGGCGGTGGTCTCCAGCAGCAGCATCGTCTCCCCCGGGGACCTCTCCAGGCACGAGTTCACCGCCGCGGCAATCCGCTCCAGGCCGAACCTCTCCCCCTCGCCCTTGTGGTTTCCGATATGGGTCACCACCGCCGCCGACCCCAGCTTGTCCGCCTTGGTGAGGGCACTGGCGAGCGAGCTTGCCGAGCGCTTGAACACCTGATCCGCGGAGGAGGCCATGTTCACCAGGTAGATGGAGTGGATTATCACCGGGTCGATGCCCGACTCGCGCCTGGCCTCCCGGAACACCCGGGCATCCTCGTCCGAGGCCTTCGGGGTCCCCCACTGCTGGGGGCTTCCCGGGAACATCTGGATGGTGTCGCAGCCGGCCTCCACCCCGCTCTCGATAGCGGAAACGGGGCTCCCGGCAAGTTTCACATGGTACCCGAAGCGCATGCGCCCCGCCCCTCTCACATCTGCTCGGGCGCGGACACCCCTATCAACCCCAGCACTATACGCAGGACCTGCCTGACCCCGTGGACCAGGAAAACGCGGGCCCTCATCAGGCGCTCATCGTCGGTCACCACCCGGCAGTCCCGGTAGAAGGCGTGGAAGAGGGTGGCCAACTCCTCGGCGTATCCGGTCAGCCGGTGGGGCACTCGCCTGAGCGCGCAGAACTCCACCACCTCCTCCAGCTCCCCCAGCTTGCGAAGCAGGTCCATCTCCGCCTCGGCCTCGAGCAACACGAGGTCCTCGGGAAGCGCCTCGGAGAGGTCCGCCTTCGCCTCCCGGGCGTAGCGCAGAATGCTCGAGATGCGGGCGTGGGCGTACTGCACGTAGTAGACCGGGTTCTCGGGGGACTCCTGCTTGGCAAGCTCTATATCGAAATCCAACGGGGAGTCGTGGGAACGCTGCAGGAAGAAGTACCTCGCCCCATCAGCCCCGACCTCCTCCAGAAGCTCGTCCAGGGTGACTATCTCGCCGGTGCGCTTGGACATCGCCACCGGCCTACCGGAGCGGAACAGCTTGACCAGCTGTCCCAGGATGACCTCCAGGGCCTCCCGGCCGTATCCCATGGCCTCCATTGCCGCCTTCATGCGGGTGACGTAGCCGTGGTGGTCAGCGCCCCATATGTCGATTACCTTGTCGAAGCCGCGATCCATCTTGTCGTGGTGGTAGGCGATGTCGGAGGCGAAGTATGTCGGCTCACCCGAGGACCTCACCAGCACCCGGTCCTTCTCGTCGCCGTACTCAGTAGTCCGAAGCCAAAGCGCCCCTCCCTCCCGGTAGGCCTTGCCGTCCCGCTCCAGCGCCGAGATGGCCTCCTCGACCTCGCCCCGGCTATACAGGCCGCGCTCGCTGAACCACACGTCGAAGACGACGCCCATGCCCTCCAGGGTGTCCCTGATGGACTCGAGCATCCGCGGGTACTCCATATCGATGAAGGTGTCGACCCTTTCCTCCTCGGGCAGGTCGAGGAACTCATCCCCGCACTCGTCCACTATCCTCCGGGCGATATCCTTGATGTACTCCCCGACGTACCCGCCCCCGGGGAACTCGCCGCCGCGCCCCAACAGTTCCAGGTAGCGCGCCGATATCGAGCGGCCGAAGTTACGGAGCTGGGTCCCGTAGTCGTTGACGTAGAACTCGCGCTCGACGAGGAAGCCGGCATGGCTCATCACGCTGGATAGGGCGTCCCCCAGGGCCGCCCACCGCCCATGCCCCACGTGGAGCGGGCCCACGGGGTTTGCGCTCACGAACTCGACCTGAACCTGCTGCCCGCCGCCGGCATCCGAGGATCCGAACTCGAGGCCCCTTTCCTCTATCTCGAACAGGACGTTCCTGATGAAGGCGAGGCTCAGGTGGAAGTTGATGAACCCGGGCCCCGCGACCTCCACCTTACTTACGACGTCGGGGTCTTCGGCTATAAGGCCCGCGATTATAACGGCGACCTCCCTCGGGTTCATGTCCAGCCTGCCCGCGACGTCGAGCGCCAGGTTGGTCGACCAGTCGCCGTGCTCCCTGCGCTTAGGGCGCTCAAGCTCTATCGTGCCGGCCTCAACAGGGGACAGGAGCCCCTCCGACACCGCTCTGCCAAGCGCGTCCTCTATGAGACCTACAATCTTCTCTCTGGCCATACCGTCTCCGCCCAACAATCTTGCGTTTGGGGCCAGGCCCCATCTTGCGTTTTATTGGAGGTTTTTGGGTTTCTCCTCCAGGGTCACGTCAGCTTTCTTCTTCTCGTTGCCGTCGTAGTAAGTGAGGGATACCGTGTCCCCCACGCTCCGGCCGCGGACCTCGCTTATTATCTCGTCCATCCCCTTGACCGGCTTGCCGTCGATCTCCACTATGATGTCCCCCGACTTGATGCCCGCCTTGTCGGCCGGCCCCTCGGGCACCGCCCGGGTGATATACGCCCCGTCGCTCACCGGCAGGTCATACTGCTCGGCTATCGTGTCGGTGACGGTCTGGCCGAGAATGCCAATGTAGGGATGCGACACCGGCCTTCCGGCGATTATGTCGTCGGCTACCTTCTGGGCGGTGTTTATCGGTATGGCGAAACCGACCCCCTCCGAGCCTCCCGCGGCGGAGGCGATGATCGCGTTGATGCCTATGAGCCTTGCCGACGAGTCGCAAAGGGCCCCTCCCGAGTTCCCCGGGTTGATTGCCGCGTCGGTCTGTATAAGGTCCGTCAGTACCGTTACCCCATCCTGGGAATCGGCGGATATGTTCCGGTTCAAGGCGCTGATAATACCGGCGGTTACGCTCTGCTCGAACCCGAACGGGCTACCTACCGCCACGCACAGCTCGCCTACCACCAGCTTGTCAGAGTCGCCCAGCGTCAGGGTGGGTAGGCCGGCCTTGTCTATCTTCACCACCGCGATGTCGGTGTCGGGGTCGGCTCCCACCTTCGTACCCGTGATTTCCTGCCCGCTGGAGAGTCTCACCGTTATCTCCTGGGCATTCTGGATGACGTGGTTGTTGGTGATGACGTAGCCGTCCTCCTTGTATATGACCCCGGAGCCGGTCCCCGCCTGTGGGCCCATGTCGAAGAAGTACCCCCTCTGGGGAGCGGTCCTTATGTCGATGTTCACGATGGAGGGGGTTACCTTCACCGCGATATCCGCCACGTGGGTGGCGCCCTCGGTCGGGCTTACCACCTTGACTACCCCCTCCTTGTCCTCCCCCACGTCCGCGTTGCGGAGCTCTCCCCTGACCAGGTCCCACGGGTTAACACCGAACGCCCACGGCATCGCGGTAAGCACCAGCAGGGCGCCTACGACCCCGGCGATGAACGTTGTCAGGAACGTGGCGCCACCCCCGCGGCGCTTGCTGGTCTCGGTGCGGCGGGGTATCGGCGGCAGCGTGCCGGACGGAGGAATGCCCGCGCCCTGCCCCCCCTGGCGAGCCGACGGTGGCCTCGCCGGAGGGGGTGTCACGCCGCCTGGAGGAGCCTGCCCCCCGGGGACGGGGCCGCCGTGGCAGCCCGGGCTCTGCGTACCCGGATCTTGCGGGGGTCCGCCTTCCCTATCTGAGTTCATCTATCTCCCTCCTGGCTCACAAGATGATGCACGATGGCTTCGCTGCGGATATAATAACTTACCCGCCAGGCCGAAATCACCTTTCGCGAACTAATGAAGCCGTTTGGCGCGCACGGGTTTCGTGAATGACGGGGTCCGCGCTATAGCCTCGCGGCCGCGCAAGGCTGTATTTCCGGGCGCCCATTCCATATACTCGACAGTATAATCGCAAACACGGATACCCACAGGGGGAAAAGACATGAAGAACAACCAGCAGGTCACCGGCGAGGGGCAGGAGCCCGGACGGACGGCCGGGCCGTTCGACAAGAAGCACGCGCCGCTGAAGGTGAGCTTCGGCGTCTACGCTATCAGCATCCTGGTGGTCGCGCTTCTCATCTTCACCTTGATGCTCGTCCAGTACCTCCCCGGGCACAAGAAGAACAACAAGCTGGAAGGGGCGATCCGCAACGCCGACGTCTCCCTGTCGATCGAAATCCCCAACGATGAGCTCAAGAAACGGGACGACAACCCCGTAAACCAGGCCTATCAAGACGATATCAAGCAACTGCTCAAGGACATGGGGGCGAAATCGGTCAGGGTTACAATTACGGCTGACTGAACAGTGCCCGGCCTGTAGAGTGGAGTATTGGAACAGTTGCGCGCGCTAGCCGGCCGCTAAACCGTACTCCCCGGCCATGGCAAGCGCCTGGCGCCTTTCCTCATTCGAGAGCCGCCGGTCTATGGCGGGAAAGAGGCTCGCCCGGTACTCAGGCCTGTACTGGAACATCAGGTTGAAGTAGGCGCCCGGCATGTTCTCCCGAACCCACTCCATTATGGGCCGGGTGCAGCACTCCAGGTGTCCGGGCAGAACCAGGTGCCGCATCATGACCTCGGCGGTCTCGTGCGCCCGCGTGAAGTTACGGCTGACCACCTCGAAGTAGCCCTCGACATCAGACAGTTCGAGGGCGCACCGGTCGTTGCCGTAGCGGAAGTCCCCCAGGTAGACGTCCATCACTCCCTCCAGCACCTCCATCGCCTCCGAGGACGTATACATGTTCGAGTTCCAGACCATCGGGAGGAACCTTCCGGCGCTCCCCACCAATCTCACCGTCTCCAGTATGGTGTGTAGGTTGGGGTCGGGGTTCCCCCCCACGAAGTTCGCGTTCCTCGAGCCCTGGGAGATGCCCTCCATGAGAACGGCGGATAGCATGGCCGGCTCGGCCAGGCGCCCCGAGTCGGGGTGCGTCGCGATATCCCAGTTCTGGCAGTAGACGCACTTGAACGTACATCCGGAGAAGAAGATGGTGTGGCTGGGCACCAGCTCCATCTCCTCCCCCATGTGCAGGAAATCGGAGCTGTAGCGGGACTCCCCTCCCACGCCGCAGTACCCCTTCTCGCCGTCGGTCCTGTCGACGCCGCAACGCCGCTCACAGAAAGCGCAGTGGGTGAGCATCCTTCCCGCCAGCTCTATCTTGAGGTCCAGCAAGCTGCCTTCCGCTACCGGCTCCAGGGAGGGGTCCGCCGGGCTTTCGGCAAGCGCGTGGACCTCCGGGGCCTTCGCACGGTTGGCCCCCGCGAGCTCCTCCTCGGATGCCGACGACAGGTCCTCGACCCCGCACTCCAGGGAGCGGGTTACCCAGTGCGCCGCGAACCTTTTCTTCTTTGTTATGGAGAAATACCTCGTTAGCATTACATCATTATTATATTCGTTGGTGGCCTCCGTGCTAAATCAGCGTGATACCAGTTGGGACGCAAAGTGATGGGTTCGGGAATGGCTGTGGATTTTTATGGTATTGTAAAAGCCTGGAGTTTCTACAGGAGGAAACGTGAACGATTTTATCTACAGGAATGGCGTGCTCTGCTGTGAGGAACTCCGTGTTTCCGACATCGCGGAGAAGGTCGGCACACCTTTCTACCTGTATAGCAAAAATACACTGGTCAACCACTACAGAGTGGTGGACCAGGCGTTCAGCGCGCTACAGCATATAGTCTGCTTCTCGGTCAAGGCGAGCAGCAACGTCGCCATCCTGCGGCTGCTCGCGGGCGAGGGGGCGGGCGCGGACGTGGTCTCCGGGGGCGAGCTCTTCAGGGCGCTCAAGGGCGGGATGGACCCCGGGAAGACCGTCTTCGCGGGGTTGGGCAAGACCGCGGCCGAGATCGAGCGCGCTCTCGACGAGGGCATACTCATGTTCAACGTGGAGTCCAGCCAGGAGCTCATGCTCATCAACGAGGTAGCGGTGAGGAAAGGGATCGAGGCGCCGATCGCCTTGAGGGTAAACCCCGACATCAATCCCAAGACCCACCCCTACATCGCTACCGGCCTCAAGCAGAGCAAGTTCGGCATACCGTTGAAGGAGTCGATGGCGGAGTACGAGGTGGCCCAGAAGCTACCCGGCTTGAACCCCATAGGGGTCCACATGCACATTGGTTCCCAGATACTGGAGTCGGGGCCATTCGAGAACGGCGTTAGCAAGATAGTCAAGCTCGCCAAGAGCCTGAAGGTCCTGGGGATGGATATCCGTTACATTAACATCGGCGGCGGGTTCGGCATCCAGTACACCGACGAGGAGGCGCCCACCCCCGAGCAGTACGCCAGCGCCCTGGTGCCTTTGCTCGAGGACTCCGGGGCGACCGTCATAATGGAGGTCGGCCGGATGATAACCGGGAACGCGGGAATACTGGTCACCAGAGTTCTCTATGACAAGAAGGGCGAGGAGAAGAGGTTCGTCATAGTTGACGCCGCCATGAACGACCTGATACGCCCCAGCCTCTACCAGGCGGAGCACCACGTGGCGCCGGTCATCAACCGTGAGGGGGTAATGGACGTCAAGGTGGATGTCGTCGGCCCGATCTGCGAGTCGTCCGATTTCCTGGCCCGGGAACACACCATGCAGGAGGTCAAGC
>JAHIPE010000088.1 GCA_018894655.1 Actinomycetota bacterium | reverse complement strand
ATATCGCTGATGAGTTTCGTTCCGCTGACGGCGACATCCCCGAGTCTGGAATGGTCGGCGGAGGCCATAATCTCGAAGAACTCCTCTACCGAGCCCTCCGGGTTGCCGGCTGACGGCCCGCTTTTTCGCAAAAGGCCGTAGTATATACCGAACCCCGCTACCGCCAACGCGGCAAGGAGAGCGACAATCATGACAACCACGTTTCGTATTCTCCTGGAGTCCCATTGCCCGCCCGTTGTCTCCTCCCCGGAGATTGGTGGTGCGGTCTCGGTTATCTTAAGGCCGAACGGGTCGTCGGCTGTCTGTTCCCCGGCCCCCGCGACGCTTGTCGCTTCAGGGCCTTTGTAGCCGCCGGTGAGCCTGGCGTCCAGTTCCACTTCCTCCGCCGTGACGTGGGCGCCCGGGGGCACGTTCTGGTCCGCTAGCGCGGCCGCTTGATCGTCGCCTTCCGCCGCCTGCGGCTCGGTCGAGAACTCGGACGCGAGCCGGCTGCTATCTTCCTCCAGCACCGTTTCCTCGGCCATGGCGATAAAGTCCTCTTCAACGGGGGCCAGCGGCACGTCCGCGGGCTCGCCCGCCCCTGACGGCGGCGTATCCCCAGCCGCCCCTGGCTGCCCGGCGGGCGACACTGTGATGGGAGTCCCGCAACGGGGACAGGCGAAAGCGCCCTCCGAGATGCTCTCCCCGCAGAATTCACATTCCATGGATGTATAACCTCCAGTTATGTTTTTCAGTGTAGATTATACCTCTCTTCTTGGGGGGCGCCCACCGGGTTTAACCTGGGCCGGCCCAGAACCGGGCCCTCAAAACGGGGGAAAGGTCAGGATGGGGCGGCAAGGTCCGAAACCTGAGCGTTGTACCGCCTTGAGAGCGCCACCGTCTCGCCGTATCGCTCGACCTGCCTGTTCCGCTGGGCTTCGTCCCAGCCGAGGACGTCCCCCATGATGTCCGCCACCATCGGCGCCACACCCAGGCCCTGGTCGGGGGCGGTGTAGAATATCTCGGTCCGCCTGACCAGGAAGTCGTCCACCGTGCGGGCCATCTCGCCTTTGGCGGCAAACCTGACCTGGGCCTTGATGTGAGGTATCTCCGGGGCGAGCAACTCGGCAAGCGAGCCGTCCTCCTCCACCAGGGAGAGGACCTTCAAGGCGTCGGTGCCCTGCTTGAAGAGCCCGACCAGCACGTCGTCGTCGAACTTTAGGTTCGAGGCCAGCGCCCTCACCCGCGCTTCGGTATCCTTGGAGGGGGTTCCCAGGACCGGGTTGTTCTTTGTCTGACACGGCCGCTTTGCCTTGACGCTGAAATCCTTGTGCAGCACCCGGGCGGCGAGGTCCACCATCTCCTCGGCCATGGAGCGCGCGGTGGTCAGCTTCCCGCCGGCTATAGTGAGCAGGCCGGAGTGCCCCTGGTAGATGCGGTGCTCGCGGGACACCTGGCTCTCGGCTACGTCCTTCCCACCTTCCTTCATGGCGAGGGGCCGCAAGCCTGCGTAGGTGCTGATGATGTCTCCCCTGTCCAGGTGCGCCTTCGGCAGGGTATGGTTCGCGGCCTCGAGCATGTACTCCACGTCCTCGCGGGTGGCGTACGGCGTGTCGAGGTCCTCGTGGTAGTAGGTGTCGGTCGTCCCGATGAGGGTGAAGTGCCTCCTGGGTATAATGA
Source organism: Actinomycetota bacterium (assembly GCA_018894655.1). GTDB lineage: Bacteria > Actinomycetota > Geothermincolia > Fen-727 > Anoxymicrobiaceae > JAHIPE01. Next base: position 842 of record JAHIPE010000088.1, on the reverse strand, counting down.
ACATGAGCCGGCGGTCGGTGGGGGATATCACCGGGAGCGCGTTCTCGGTGTGAGCGCGGCCCCGCGGCACCACTATGTGGGCCCCCTTGGTGAGTTGCAGCTTGGCCGGCGCGCCCGGCTCATCTATCTGGCAAACCTCATCGTCCCAGGCCCCGGTGGCGTTCACCACCACCCGCGCCTCCACGTCGAACTCCTCGCCGGTCAGGGCGTCGCGAACCCGGGCGCCGCACAGGCGGTCACCTTTCCGCAGGAAGCCGGTGGCCTCGATGTAGTTGGCTAAGTCAGCCCCGGCGTCTATCGCCGACAGGGCGAAGGCGAGGGTGAGACGGGCGTCGTCGGTGGAGCAGTCGTAGAACACGTCCGCCCCCTTGAGGCCCTCAGGGTCCAACTCCGGTTCAAGCTCCAGCGTGCGCTCTTTCAAGTACATCTTGTGATTTTCCACGTTCCTGAACAACGCCAGGATGTCGTAGAGCCAGAGTCCCACTCCGATCAGGAACAGGCCGTTCGCGTCATCCTTGTATACCTGGAACGTGAACGGCTGGGCGTATACCAGGTGCGGCGCGTTGATGAGGAGCTGGCGCCTCTCCCGGCAGGCCTCGAACACCAGGCGGAACTCGTACATCTCCAGGTAGCGCAAGCCCCCGTGGATGAGCTTCGATGACCGGCTGCTGGTCCCGAACGCCCAGTCGTTCTTGTCCACGCAGGCGGTCTCAAACCCCCGGAGCGCCGCGTCGCGCGCGATGCACGCCCCGGTTACCCCGCCCCCCACCACCAGGATGTCGTAACCGGTCTTCTTGAGCCTTGAGATTGCCTGCCCCCTGGGTTCCATGGTTCCCGTCACT
>JAHIPE010000087.1 GCA_018894655.1 Actinomycetota bacterium | reverse complement strand
GTCAAGGCTTGGTGGAGTTCTCAGACCTGTCCATTGACCGGGGTTCGGGGAAAGAGACACCTGGCTCCTGACAAAGACCCGAAAGAAGGCGGCGGGTGGTTCATCTCTGATTCTTTCTCCGCCGACGCCGACTACGTAGCGTGTAAGAATTTGGCTCGAAGAGTCTTGTTCGATTTCTCGCTCGCCAAGGCAAAAGCCCTCGCCTACACGGAAAGGGCTACTCTCGGCAAGCAGTTCGGTCGAGGCGTGGACGGGCTACGAAATCTGCGGAAGTCTCTCTCGGGATGGGACAGAAGAGTCACTGTTACTCCTTTGTTGGTTCAACATCCCTTGAGAATCTGAAGTAGAGGACGTGGGTGTGTGTACGCAGATGTACACATATTACGAACGGTTCCATACGCGAAACATAAGAGCGCCTTTCAAAACGAATCTGTCGCCGTACGGAGAAACAGAAAGTCTGTAGAGGAACCGCTCGATAGCGTAGAAGATCAATACCTCTTGGAACGCTCTACCCTCAGACCTCGCTATGTTCGCGAGGCGGTCATGAACCGAATGGGGAACGTTCTTCACATTACGGTTCTTCAAGTATAGTCTCCAGATATGGTCTCATTATGTTGTAGACACTGCAAAGCCTGGAATAATGAATGAGCTCATCTACTTTGGGATTGGCGGACCTCAGGTACATCCTTAGACCCTCGACCGCTATATCGAGCCCGATTCTATTCCTGAACTTGAAGCAATCAGCGACCGTCTTCGGGGGAACGTAGATCGGCACCCTGACCCCATCGAGAACGTGTATGTCAAACCCCTCGCTGTATGTCGCCTGGGAAAACCAGAATACGCGCACCGGCGGGTAATCTATCTTCGGTACTTTCCTTCCATGTGGCGCGGCCACATAAACCATGTACGGTATCTGGCTGGTCAGGTTATGAAATGAAAGGGCTGACACCAGGCAGATGACCCCGGTCGGGATGCGAAGAGCGGTTTCCGCGAGGTCTGGAGCGGCAGGTGGAGGCAGACCTGGAAGTCGATACCATCCTCGAGTTACCTTCTCGAGAAGCCCGAGGTCCCTCATCCTGTAGAGGGTCTCAGGGTGAACCCCGGCGTCCAGTACCTGGCGAGTGGACATGATTCCACCGTGGTCAGCGAACAGGGCTCTTACGCTTTCGTAAGTATTTGGCCTCATGGTTTAATCCGATATAACTTACATTACTTATGCATATATAATGTAGTTTATATCGGTTTGATTGTCCAGCTGTTCCGCTGGTACGCTGAGCGCAACTCGTCCTCGCTTGCTTGCTCCGTGGTGCCAATTGCCTGCTTGTGCCAAGCCTCAAATGGGACATCCCCATTTTGGACTCGACGGTGTTGTGGCTGTCCCACAAGGATTCTGGGTGTCCTACAACCACGGAGGGGCGGCTCACGCCATGCGCAATATCCTTTTTCACATATAGCCTCATTTGGATTTGAAGCCCATCTGGCAGGAAGTCAATCTCGGGAGTTGACGCTCCAGTCCGCCAGCTCGGGCTAGCCTCTTTCACATTCCCCGGTCACTCCGGCAGATCCTCGAATAGTCGCAAGTAACGCAGTGCCCCCCCGGCCTGGGGTCGAACCGCTGCTCCAGTATCCCCTCGACGCAGCGCTCGGCCGTCGCCACCGCCTCGCGCAGTCGGCGGGGGGAGAGCGTGATCTCCTCAAGTCTTGAGTCGTTCAGGTAGGCTATGGTGGCCCTGTCAACCGGTCTGCCGGTCAGCCCGAGTCCGCTCGCGTACAGACAGACCTGGAAAGACATGTCGCTCAGGGTCGCCACCGTGTCCGTCGTCTTGTAGTCCCGGAGTTCCCTGTAGTCGTCACCGCGGATTATCACGTCGACCTTGCCCACGATGGTCGCTCTCTTCACGGGGAACTCGAGCCTCGTCTCGACCTCTTCGATCCGTCCCATGTCATCCGCGTGCTCCTCGGCGAAGCGGAGCAGGACTTGCTCGGCCTCCGACCTCATCGTCTCGAGCTGCTCGCCACCCGCGAACGGCATGTGGAATCGCTCTTCTGTCGCGACGGCGATCGCGCCCTTCACTTCCATCCCTCCGCGGACGAGCTCAGACGCGTAGCGGAGGCAGTAATGCAGGCTCTTTCCGTAACCCATCTGGGTCGCCAGCCCAGGCCGGTAGTTCCATATCTCCCGGATGCGGTACAGGTGGGGGCACCTCAGGTACGTCAACACCTCGCTTGCTTGAAAGGTGCGGATCTCGTCTTCCCGCGAACTCCCTATCTCGACCCGGGGCAATCCCTCCGCGTGTTCGAGGCGACGCAACCCCGCCCCCAGGTCGCCGACGAACGCGCTTTCGCCGCAGGGGTTGCTGATACGGCGAAACCTGGATATGCACAGGACGTCCTTCGAGCGCGTCATCGCGACGTAGAACAACCTGCGCTCGTCGTCGATGCTACCCTCGTAGCGGTCAACGGCGAACATCCCGCGAGGCAACTGCCATTTCTGTCTCCTGCCGACCATCTTCGATGGGAACCTCAGGTCAGTCATGGCGGGGATGAACACCACCGGCCACTCGAGGCCTTTCGCCTGGTGTACAGTCATCAACGCCACGGCGTCCAGGCCGCCCAACCCCTCGGCCGGCGCCTGCTCGTAGGCCCCGGTCGCGTAGGTGTTCAGATACCAGCAGAGGTTCTTCGCCACCGACTCCCATCCGGGCTTCCGGCCGCCCAGCCGCATGGGGGTCTCGAAGTCGGTCAGAAGGTTACTCATGGCGCCCAGGTTCGCCGCGGCTGCGGCGTGCCCCGCCTCAGAGAAGTCGAGGTCGAGAAACCCGAGAGCGTCGAGCAGTTCCTGGTAGACCTCCGTCAGGTTCCCGAACCCGCCGGTGTGGACACAGCCCCTCCACCGGGCCAGTCTCTCTTTCGAGACCTCCAGGCCCGTGGCGTCCTTCCACAGGACGATCCCCGTCTCCAGAAGCCCGTCACCGGTGGTCCTGCTGGACCAGTTCCAAGGGTCCTCCACCCAGAAACCATCGCCTGAGAGCCAGGCGAGCAACCTGCCCACCGCCTGCGCCTCGTCCCGCTGGAACAGCCCCACCTTTCCCCCCGCGACGTAGGGCATGCCCCGCCTTCTGAGGGCCTCGACAAAAGGTGGGCCGGACGTCGTCACGCTCCTCAACAGTACGGCGTAGTCGCCGTAATGGCACGATCCGCCGCTCACGAGCCTATCGATCTCGCCGACAATCCACTCGGCCTCATCGCCCGGTGTCTCGAACTCGACCAGGAACGCGTGACCCCCGCCCGTTCTCGTCGGTACGAGATGCTTGTACCGCCGCCTCTCGAAAGTGTCCGCGAAGGAGTTCGCGAGCTCCACGATCCTCTGGACACTTCGCCGGTTCTCGCTTATCGGCAACGTCCTGACGTGCTCGAAATGCCTCGTGAAATCGTCAAAGCAGGCCTCGTCGGAACCCCGCCACTGGTAAATACTCTGTCTCGGGTCACCGACGGCGAAAACGGCCGCGCCCGTCCCTATCAGCTTGATCAGGCACTCCTGTGCCCGGTTGATGTCCTGGTATTCGTCGACCAGCAGGTGTTCTATGTAGTCGACGGCACCGGGGTTCTCGCTAAGCGACGCGACCGCCCTCGAGATCAAGCCCCCGAACGTGATGTAACGATGCCGCTCGAGCAGGTCCTCATACCGTCTGAGCCTCCTGCTGAACTCCGGGGAGAGCCTGGCCAGTTCTCGCCTGTCCAGCAGTTCGTCGTTGACAACGTTCACCGATCGCAGGAACGCCTGGCAGTTCCGGTCGTATCTTCCTCCCTTGTTGAAGCTCAGGCTCCAGCCATGCCTGGTCAGGAACGCGAACTCCTGGTTTTCGTCCAGCACCTCGTGGTCCCCGCAGCGGAAGCGCTCCTCCAACAGCCGCAGGCAGAACCCGTGAATAGTGCCCATGTAAACGTCTCCGAGCCTCGCGCACCCTTCCTCGTTCCCGAGCCGCTTCAGCCTGTCGTACACGCGGCTCCTCATGCTCACGGCCGCCTTCTCGGTGAACGTGAAGGCGACGATCTTTCCCGGATCGACCCCATTGTGAAGGAGAAGATATACTATCCGCCTGATGAGCGTTTCCGTCTTTCCGGTCCCAGCTCCCGCGATTATCCGCACGTAACGACTTCCGGACGTGACGGCGCTGCGCTGCTCGGCTGACAGGGGAACAGGCTCCTCGGTGATCCGCGATAGTGCCCGGACATCGTCCATCCCGACCTCCTGTCTCGTGAGAAGTTGGTTCTATTGCTCGAACATCACGAGGGATTTTGCTTGCATTGCTAATAGTAGCATACTATGGGGACATCCGGGGCCTCAGGGAGCATCGGCGCCGGGTTGGTCTCGGATGAAGCTCTGGCGCCACCCAGGGTGTGTACGTGACGGACAGGCCCCCCAGCACTCCAGGAGGCACAAGAGGCTCTACGCCATGCGAACCCAGGTAGAGCTTGCGCGATCGAAGAGAAACCGTTCCTCAGAATGATGACAAATGTGCCATCTCTTCTGATTGACGCTTCTCAGACGTTCGCCTCTCAAAATCGGTAGTTGCCAAGGAAGGTGATGGGTGGGACAAGCTCGTGGTGCCTACCGCGTCCAGGCTAGAGGATATCAAGTGCCCATTCTGTACCCCTCCCGGCCGGTCGGTGTGTGCGACGCTCCAATTCTATCTTGATGGGCGGGCTGCGGTCAGGCTCCCTCAGGGTCCAGGGGACGATTCGAGCTTCCACTCGCCTTTCTCCAGGACCAGAGATGTCTTCGAGGTCTTGCCCTCGTAAATCCCTGTGCCCTCGGAGGTGATGACCGCGCGGTCCCCCTCCACCTCGCACTCCACGATGTCGGCGGGCGGCATGTTCTTCATGGCCTCCTGCATGCTCGGGAGACCGAATACCTTCAGGAACTCTTCGTGGGTCATATCTTCCTGGCGCCGGCTGCTCAGGAGGGACCACGCCGTCTCCAGGTCACCGTCCTTAATGGCTTTCTCGAACTTACTGTACGCGACGACGGGCGCCGGTTCGCCGCAGCCGGACAGAGCAGCGGCGGCGGCGATGATGGCGATGATGGCGACTACTGGGACGATCTTTGAGCTCCGCATTCTACCTCCTTCGGACAGGGTCCGGACTGCGTCGGTATCTGTACCGTGCTTAAGTAGTATTTTTTTCACACGCACATCCCCATAACCGATAACTGAGGGTTCGAGAGTTGGTTGAGCGGCTAGTACTGTCCGCCCGCTGATGCCCGCCCCAGGACGCCCTGGACCTGACTGAGCAGTTCGGCTCCGTCAATGGGCTTGGTCAGGTAGATATCGGCGCCGGCCTCCAGGATCTCACCCTTTGTTCCCTCGTCGTCGTACGCGGTTATCGCCACGATGGGCATCGAGTGGTTCCCCTTCTCCACCCGGATGAACTTGCAGACCTTGACCCCGTCCATGACGGGCATGTAGATGTCGAGGATGACAACATCGGGCTGGAATATGTCGATCTCCTCGAGGGCCCTGAGCCCGTTCTCGGCGACCCGCACCTCGAAGCCGGCGTTCTTGAGGAGGATGCCCATCCCGCTGGTGAAGTCCTTGTCGTCGTCTACTATAAGCGCCTTTTTTCCGGTCGTTTCCATCGCAAGGTTCCCCTCGGTGCTTTGGTGTCTACTCTACCACTTTTTTACATTGCTGTATGCTCTCGAGAGATCCGTCTCAAGCGGCATTGTTGCGCAGTGGACGGCTGGATTGACTTGCCTGTTCTAGGTAAAATATTGATATGCGGATCGAGCCACATCCACGCAACGCGAGAATGAGAGAGGCAACCCTCTCGGAGCCCATGCGCCTCGGGTTAGAGCGGGCGGTTCTCTGGAGCGAGGGTGAGAGGCTTTCCAGCGGCTCTCCCCCGCCCATCAAGAACGCGCTTGCATTTGAGCACCTCTGCAGAAACGCCCGCCTTATAATCCGCGACGAGGAACGGATAGCCGGAAACAAGACCGCGCACCTGCTGGGGATACCCTGGTTCGTCGAGAGGGGAGATATCAACAGAATCCTCGCCACTGAACTTGCGGCGCTTGGCAGGAGGCTTACGGACAGGCTGGTCGTCGGCAAGGAAGAAAGGGACGATGTAAGCCGCCTCTTGAAACTCTATGAGGGAAGAAGCGCGCTTTCCTGTGTCTGCAGGACCCTGCGCGAGGACGGCATTCTGAAAAAGCCGCGCCTCCTGACCCCGTCCGATCTCCTGCGGATCAACAGGGGGCTCGGGCTCAAGGGCTCCATCAAGATGATGAGGCGGTGGGTCTACCCGGTCTTGGCATCGCCGAGGATGATTACCAAGCTCTTCCGGTCCCCCGAGTACGTGGCCTTGGTCCTCAATGCCGCATACGGGCTTCTCGGTTTCCAGGGCCACGTCATATTCGGCCACAACAACGTACTCGAGAAAGGATACGATGGGATTGCGGCCTGCGCGAGAAACGCCGCCTCGAAAGTGGATTCCTCAGACCCTGAAAGGGACGAGAAACTCCATTTTTACGAGGCAGTGGGGATATGCTGCCGTGCTGCAAGGGGGTATGCGCTACGCCTCGCCGAACACGCGGAGAGTATAGCGTCTGCAACAAAGGATGCCTCCCGGAAGGAGGAACTGGTTGAGATGGCGGACTCGCTTCGCCGGGTAGCCGGGGGCACCCCGGGGTCTTTCAGGGACGCGGTCCAACTGCTGTGGCTTTCCAAGCTGCTGCTGGAACTCTATCACCCGGTCAGCACGATATCGCTCGGGAGGGTCGACAGGATGCTGCTGCCCTTCTACGAAGCGGACATAGCCGCCGGGAGGATCACGACGGAAGAAGCCCGGTGGTACCTTGAGGAGCTCTTCTTGAAGATCTGGACCTGCGCGCTGTACCTCGGTCCCGGCGTGCAGGAGCTCGGCTCACAGAACTTCACGGGTTACCAGGCCCTCACCGTCGGGGGGACAGACGAGCAGGGGAATGACGTGACCTCCTATCTTACCTTGCTCTGCATTGATGCCCTCGACGCCGTTAGGCCGGTCATCAACCTCTGCGTTCGCCTGCACTCTGGAAGCCCTCCATGGCTCATCGAGAGGGTGATTGAGGCGACAAGCGACGGGGTAAGCCTTGCCGTCTACAACGACGATATATACTCGAAAGCTCTGGAGAGGCTGGGGGTTAGCCCTGAGCACGCCAGGGATTACGCGATAATCGGGTGCGTCGAGCAGGTATCCGCATCCCGCACCGGCGGGAACACCGGGAGCAGCCAGCTGAACCTCGCAGGGCTCGTGGACATGGCCATCCGCAACGGGTCGATCGGGATGCCGATGGCAAACCTGATAAGCGGGGGTCGCGGCTACGTCGCTCGGGACTTCAAACCCCCCTCCAGCTTCGAGGAACTGATGAACGCCTTCGAGAAGCAAATTGACCATGCAGTAGAAGAGATAACGCGCGGCGTGAACATAATCGACCGCGAGTACATGAAGCGACCCACACCCTACATATCGATGACCATTGACGGGTGCCTGGAGAGTGGGTGCGACATCACGGCGGGCGGCGCGACCTACGACGTGAGCGCGATAACGCTCACCGGGATGGCGAACGCAGTGGACTCCCTCATGGCCATCAAGAGGGCGGTCTACGAGGAGAAATGGGTGACCCTCGAGCAGCTCATCGAAGCCCTGGACAGGAACTTCCGCCGGGACGAAGCCTTGAGGCAGAAAATCATGAACAGGATACCGAAGTTTGGAAACGACAACGACGAAGTCGATGGTATCGCCCGCCGCGTAATGGACATGACCTTCGAGAAGATATTCTCAAAGAAGAACATCAGGGGAGGTCACTTCTCTCCCGCCTACATCTCTCTGGCCCTGCACATAGTGTTTGGGCAGGCGCTCGGAGCCACGCCCGACGGCCGGCTCGCCGGGACCCCAATATGCAACAGCCTGTCGCCGGTGAACGGGATGGATCGAAACGGTCCGACCGCGATCCTGAACTCCGTTGCCAAGATAGACTCGACCCGCTTCTCATCCGGCGTTGCGGTGAACATCAAGTTCCACCCTCATGTGATCGAACGTGATGAGGGACGTCGCAAGCTGGCTGACCTTATCATCTCCTACTTCAAGAAGGGTGGGCCCCAGCTTCAAATCACGGTCGCCGACGCCGACACTCTCAGGGACGCGAAAAAGCACCCTGAGAGGTATTCAAACCTGGTGGTAAAGGTCGGAGGGTATAGCGCGCTGTTCTCCGACCTCGGACCCGATATCCAGGACGATATAATCGCGAGAACCGAACATCGGCTGTGACGACTTGATGTCCGACGCGCGGGATTGTGGTTTAGAATCTTTGTCGGGCGGATGAAGCGGATCATTATGGGGAACCCGCGCCTCACCTGTCAGGACAACGGCCGGGGATTCACGCGAGGGATGGTGATCCACTAATGAAGAGGCTTGTGTTCTGCGGCGACGACATAGTACAGGTCGATATACCAGACCATACACGTGTTCTGAGGGCGCCCGAGCCTCTACCCGGGCTCGTAGACTACGAGGCGGAGGTGAGGAGGGCCCTCCGTAACCCTGCCGGGACGAAACCGCTCGGAGAACTCGTGGGCGGCAACTCCAGGGTCACCATCGCCTTTGACGACCCGTGCCTGCCACTTCCACCCCTGAGAAACGATCCGAGAGGAAGGGCCGTCGGGGTCATACTCGAAGAGCTCATCTCCGCAGGCGTTGACACGAATAACGTCTCTCTCATATGCGCGATAGGCCTGCACAGGAAGTGGACCCACCGCGAGTTGAGATCCATCCTGGGAAAGCGCGTTTGGTCGGAGCTCGGTCCGGTGAGAATAACAAACCACGACTCGGAGGACCCCGATAGGATGGTGGACCTGGGAAGCTCGGGCGGGGGCCATCCAGTTCGGGTAAACAGGGCTGTCACGGAGTCGGACCTGTTGATATACGTCAACGTCAACTGGACCAGCATGAACGGCGGTTGGAAGTCCATCATAGTTGGCCTGGGGGATTACGAGAGCATAAGGGCGCACCATAATGTCAAGGTCCTCTCCGAGGGCGGTAGCGTGATGGACACTGGATCGAAGTTTCACGAGGTCATTCGCGACATGGGGAAGACCGTGGGTGCGAGCGCCCGCGTATTCACGGTCGAGACCACTCTCAACAACAGGATCTGGGGGCCGTTTCTTGAGGGGTTCTTTTCGCTCGAGGGCGCAAATCCGCGGTTGCCTCACAGGCTGCTTGCCCATGTCCCGGGGCCCTCGAAAAACGCAGTAAGCACCCTCCTGCGGGGCGCTTACCAGCCTGTGGCGGTGAACGCCGGGTCTGTAGACGAGGTCCACGACGCCACCCTCCAGACGCTTTTCCAACAGCAGAACGTCAAGGTCGAGGGGCAGACAGATGCTCTTCTCGTCGGGGTCCCGAACCTCTCGCCCTACTCCTCCTTTTCGAGAATTAATCCCCTACTCGCCGCGAATACCGCCCTCGGCTATGTCTTCAACATGCATATCGGGAAGCCGCCGGTGAGGAAGGGTGGAGTGATGATCCTGGCACAACCCTTCCTCCCCGGATTCAAACAGGTGCACCACCCCTCATACGTGGAATTCTTCGACAGGGTCCTGCCCGAAACGCTGGATCCACGGGAGATGGAGGAGGGTTTCGAGGAGGAATTCGCCGGGCGGCCTGAATACATCAGGCTCTATCGGTTCGGCCATGCATACCACGGCGTACACCCCTTCTACGTCTGGTACTGGTGCTCCCTCGCGCTGAAACACCTCGAGCGGGTGATAGTCGCCGGCGCGGTGGATCATTCGATTCCCGGGCGAATGGGATTCGAAAGCGTTGACACGGTCGAGGAAGCGCTCGACAGGGCAGGGGAAACTCTGGGCAAGGACTTCAGCCTGACACACCTGGTAATCCCACCGATATTCGCAACAGAAGTGCTTTGACACCGTGTCATAAGGTAAGCTGATTCAGTTTTTGTCGGATTGGCAATAGTCGGAACTTCTATGGTATTTTGTTCCCACAGAGCTCTTTGGGCTTGGCAACGACCCGTGGCGTGCTGGCCCCAGCCGGACTATATCGGCGTCCCTTATCAACCGTCTTGTTGGGCCAATAAGGGTATCGTTCAACGTTTGCTTGGAACTTGTCCTGCAAAGCGTTGAAGACGGCTTCACGACTGAGGTAAGGATTCGCCAGGGGAGTAGAACTTCTACTCCTGATTACGCGAGCCCCGTTCACATCAGCGTGAAGTATCTTTCCACAGTTCTTGTTTT
>JAHIPE010000086.1 GCA_018894655.1 Actinomycetota bacterium | reverse complement strand
GACGCGGCCATGCTGGCCGACACGCTGTCCCCCGACCCGAAGCACGCGGGGGCGATAGCCGTGGGCCTGGCGCCGGGCGACCGCGTTGACGTAAGGGTACTGCTGACAGGTGACATCACCACCGGGGAGGAGGATAGTCTGAAGGAGAGTATCTCCGGGGTGCCCGGGGTTGAACAGGTAACCTACTATCCGGCCGCGATAGAGCTGCGAAGTGACCTGAGTTCCAGGACCGTCCCGGCGGAGCTGGTGGTTCTCCTGGACAACCCGCTTGGGTTCACGGCTTTAAGAGAAAAGCTCAAGGACTCACCGAAGGTCAGGGAGGATTCGGGGACCGGCGATAAGGTCATACGGTTTGGGATGGAAAGAGTAATCAACTCGTTCCTTTCGCGGGCCGTACCGGGGGTGAGGTTCAGTGATATGGAGTTTGTGGCTGTTACCCGCGGGGACGAGGCGGTGGTGTCGATGAGGGATGGCGTCATCACCAAGGTGGGAGAGCACGGTGAAACGGTGGCGATCGAAGCCGACGAGCTCGATGAGCTTGCCATGATCCCCATCGGATTCGGTCTTGCAAGGGGGAGCGGGCAGTGGCACATCACGTCGTTCCCGGGCATCGAGTAGGGGGTGAGATGTCCATGAGAATAAGAATCCTGGCAATCGTTACGGTACTCCTGGTGACGGTGGCCATCCTCGCCGTCGGGTGCGGGGGGAAGAAGGAGGCGGACGAGCCGGACGCCAAAGAGAAGGTCACGGGCGCCGTTGAGTTGGACACCGGCAAGGAGATACTGTTCCCCGCTGACCATTACCCGCATAAGGGCATGGGGACAGAGTGGTGGTACTTCACCGGTGTGCTGAATAATCAGGAGGGGGAGAAGTTCGGCTACTTCTACACCTGGTTCCTCAACGACGGTGAGACACTTATCCTCATGAGCATCGTCGACCTGCAAAACGGCAACAAGGTCTTCGAGGAGTTCATCGATGCGCTGGGGGAAGCCGACGTGCCGGAGGACAGGCTCGACATTGACATCGGCGGAGACTGGCGGGTCAGGTTGCTGGACAACGGGGACTTCTTCATCAAGGGAACAGGTGAGAAGGCGAGCCTGGAGCTTACCCTTCGTCCCGAGAAAGACAACGTGATAAACGGCGTTGGCGGCTACATGGAGATGTCCTCCGGCGGCACCTCCGCTTACTACTCCTGCACCAGGATGTCGGCCGACGGCAGGATGTCGGCAGACGGCAGGGAGATGAACGTGACGGGAGACTCCTGGCTCGACCGCCAGTGGGGCAACTGGAAGGGGGAGGCCGCCGAGACCTACGACTGGTTCTCCCTTCGCTTCGACGACAACACCGAGCTCATGCTCTACAGCTTCAGAGACACTGAAACCGGCGAGGTCCTGCCCCGTTACAACTGCGGGACCTACGTGGATGAGAACGGGAAGCCGACCAACGTGACCGATTTCACCGTGGAGCCGCTGGACCGCCGGTGGCGCTCGGAGAAGACCGGCGAGACCTATCCACTGAAGTGGCGCGTCTCCGTCCCCCGGGTGGGAATCGATATCACGATCGACGCGCTGGTGGACGACCAGTTGATAGTCGATTCATTCGGGGGTACCTTCTGGGAGGGAGTCTGCGGAGTGGTGGAAGGCAACAAGACCGGTTACGGGTACGTGGAGATGGACGGGTACTAAGTACCCCGCTGGATAAATACGCTTGCATTCGAACGTCGATGCATCCGCACCTGCTGCGTTCCGCTCCCTCGCTGTACTCACGGAGTACAGCTCGGTCGCGCGCCTTGCATGAGCGGCGCCTCGGCGCTCTCGATACGACACCGTATTCATGGAATGGGGTACTAAGGTCGGGGTACCTCGAAAACATTGATTGAAGGCCCCGGGGCCAGGTCCTGAAATCCGCATCTCGGAAGAAAAGGAAAGACCCCGCTCGAGCGGGGTCTTTCACAACCTCGATGACCCGAACTACTCTGTGGAACCGGGCGTCATCAGGTCTCCGCTGGCGGAGGACAGGACAATCTCGGTGATGCCGGTCGCGTCATTCAGACCAACAATAACCGACTTCAACTGATCCCCGTCCTGGAAGGAGAACATTCCGACCTCAATGCCCTCCGACGCCATGGAGGTGTCGGCGAAGCCGGGCTTCCCGGAGAGCTTGTCCTTGTACCAGGCGCTGACCTTGGAAACCGAGTCCTTGGTCTCAAGGATAGCAATTGACCTCGACTCGTCGGTACCCTCGGGGGTAACCGAGGCGGCAGTCCCCTCCTGGACCTTGGTGCCCGGGTAGATGGGGATTCCCAGGTCCTTCTCGTCTATCTCCTTCGTGGTATATTTCTCGCCTTCCTCGCCGGTAATGGTGGCCTCACCGTCTTTCCCGGTTACATCGACATTGCCCTCATCGTCCTCGATGGTGACCTTCTTCTCACCACATCCCGCGAGCACCACGATTCCCATTACCATCGCCGCAACAAGCAACAGTACCAGTACTTTTCTCATCTATTTACCTCCTTTCCGTTAAGTCGAAATCCTCGCACGGCGCAAGTGGGTGGCCCTGCCGGGTCCGCGCACAGGGACACTGCAGCAGCCATCTCACCTGGCCCATGCCTGTCATAGTTTGGCAGACAAGGCTTTCGGTATCATAACCGGTGGCTATTACTTCTGAAAAGGGGTGTTGTCCTCCTTCTCGAAAGGGTTACAAGCAATTAGCTGTAATGTAGTCAGATATAGTCTGTTCTATGATATAATATAGTCATGAAACTGTCGGACTGGGCCAAGGACCAAGGGATCGCTTACCAGACGGCATGGAGATGGTATAAGGACGGAAAGCTCCCGGTCCCGGCCGAACAGATGCCGTCGGGCACAATTATAGTCTCACCACCAAAGGTTCACGATTCAACTGACACCGTGGTGATATACGCCCGCGTATCATCTCACGACCAGAAGGAAGACCTGTCCCGACAGGTGGAAAGGCTTGCGAGCTACGCTTCGGCGAAAGGACTCAAAGTCTCCGGTGTAGTGAACGAGATAGGCTCAGGCCTAAACGGTCACAGAAGGAAGCTCACAAGGCTGCTTTTGGACAACAAGGCAAGGATAATATTGGTTGAGCATAAAGACCGCCTGGCCCGCTTTGGCTTTGAGTACATAGAGGCCGCAATGGTGTCACAGGGCAGGAGTATCATAGTTGCTGATGAGACTGAGGAGATGACCGATATCTGGCAGGATTTCATTGACGTGGTGACCTCCATGTGCGCGAGAATCTACGGGAAGCGCGGAGCGAGGAACAGGGCCAG
>JAHIPE010000085.1 GCA_018894655.1 Actinomycetota bacterium | reverse complement strand
GCGGGAGGCTTACCGCAGTGGGGGCAGATATCCACGCCTTCCCGGACCGGCAGGCCGCAGCGGGCGCACTGGACGATGACGGTCTTGCAGGCGACGCACAGTATCGTCTCCTCCTCGATCTCCACGTCGCAGTAAGGGCAGTGGCAGTCATCGCCCCTTTTTTCTCGCGCTTCATCCATCCTGGTCCCCCTTCTCCCCGGCTTGTTGCTTGCTTCTGTAGTCCTCGATTGCGTTGTGCAGGGCGTCAGCTCCAAGGTTCGAGCAGTGCAGCTTGTTCTTGGGCAGTCCGCCAAGCTTGTCCGCGACCGCGTCGCGGGTTATCTCGAGGGCCTCGTCGATGGTCTTGCCCGTGGCCATCTCGCTCACCATGCTGGAGACCGCGATAGCCGCCCCGCAGCCGAACGTCTTGAACTTCACATCGCTCAAGCGATCGTTGTCGTCCACCTTGATGTAGAACGACATCATGTCCCCGCACACCGGGTTCCCGATCTCCCCGATGCCGTCGGCGTCCTCGATCTCACCCACGTTCCTGGGGTTCATGAAATGGTCCATTACCGTATCACTGTACTGTGGAATCCTGACCACCCCCTTGCTTCAGGAACTTGTCGAACAGAGGCGACATCTTCCTCAACCTCTCAACGATTGGAGGCAACACCTCCAACACGTAGTCCACGTCCTCCGGCAGGTTATCCAGCCCGAAACTGAAAAGCAGCGACCCCTGGCCGATAGCGGCGGGAACACCGCAGGCGGAGAGCACGTGGGAGCCCTTGAGCGCCCTGGAGGTGCAGGCCGAGCCGCTGGACACCGCAACCCCCACCTGGTCCAGCAGCAGGAGCATTCCCTCGCCCTCTATGAACTCCACCGTGAAACTGGCGTTCCAGGGGAGCCTGTTGGTGGGGTGGCCGGTCAACCGCAGGTGGGGTATGGCCCGGGGCAGCCTCTCGATTAGCAAGTCCCTCATGGAGGCGAGGCGACCCGCGCGCTTCCCCAGGTCCTCTCCGGCCAGGCGCGCGGCGACTCCCATGCCCACGACCCCCGGGACGTTCTCGGTGCCGCCCCTCCGGCCACCCTCCTGGGTCCCTCCGTCAAGAAGCGGCATCAGCCGGAGACCGTGGCGGACCCACAAGGCGCCGGCACCCTTCGGCCCGTAGAGCAGGTCAGAGGCGATAGAGAGCGCGTCAACTCCCAGGTCATTGACGTCGAGCGGCAGGTAACCCGCCGCGGCGACGGCGTCAGTGTGGAACGCGATACCTTCCCCCCTGGCTACTGTCGCGATCTCCTTCACCGGCTGGACCGTGCCTATCTCGCCGTTGGCGATCATGACCGATATCAGCACCGTGTCCGGGCGAAGCGCCTCACTGATCCCCGCGGGGCTTACCACCCCGTCGCCGTCCACCCCGACCTCTGTCACCTCGAAGCCCAGCTTCTCCAGGGTGCGGGCGGCGTGGAGGACCGAGAAGTGCTCTATCTCCGAGATGACAATGTGGTTGCCTTTCTTCCTGGACGCATACGCGATGCCTTTGATAGCGGTGTTGTTGGCCTCGGTCCCCCCGGAGGTGAAGATTATCTCAGCAGGGTCGGCGCTAAGTAGAGAGGCGACGTGCTCCCGTGCCTCCTCGACCGCTTCCCTTGCGGCGTCTCCCCAGCTATGCAGGGAAGACGGGTTGCCGAACTTGTCGTCCAGATACGGTGCCATCGCCATTGAGGCCTCGGTAACGACCGGCGTGGCCGCGTAGTGATCGAGGTAAACCTCTCGCATCTCATATCACCTGGCCTTGATATCTTGCAACTGACCGGGAACGTCCCGCCCCTTTTCCAGCTTCAGCGGTGTAAACTGATTCCTGAGCGTACCTCTCGAGCTCTCCTGGGCGTGTTCCAGAAACCCGTCTAGAAACTTGTGCTCGGCCATTCTCCCGCCTTTCTTGCTTCAAGTGGAGTATATACAAACTTCATCTATCCGCACCACTTGAGCCGGAACTATCAGACCCGGCTCTTCTGACTCCTCAAGACGATGCCGCTCCGGTCAAGACGATGTCAAGACATTCGCACATAAGCAAATGCGGGATATAAGCAAATGCGGGATGTGATAAACCGGAGCTGGTCGGGGTGGTCAGATTTGAACTGACGACCTCTCGGCCCCGAACCGAGCGCGCTGACCTGACTGCGCTACACCCCGACGTCACAAGAGTTTGCAGGATGTCATTGTAGCAGAGTTTGCTCACAGGCTCACCGGTAACCCGCCTCGAAGTGAAACGGGAGATAACTCTCAGTCGAACACCGTCGGGATAGCCTGGACGATGTCGAACGTCGCCTTGAACCCCTCGGCGTGCTTGAGCAGGGCGGCCATGTTGCCGCGTACTTTCAGCTTGCCTGACATGAGCGCGTTCATGGGGTCGAGATCACCCTCGGTCATCGACTTCCAGATCTC
>JAHIPE010000006.1 GCA_018894655.1 Actinomycetota bacterium | reverse complement strand
CTCGTAAGCCGGGGGGGCCGGGGGGGGTGCCGGTGCTTCAAACGTTGGCGGTTCCTCCGGCGGCGGGGCTACGGTTGGTGGTGCCTCCACGTAAGCCGGCGGTGCCTCCTCGTAAGCCGGTGGGGCAGCGGGGGGTGCCGGCATAGCCGGGGCCTCGCCCTTCCGGGGCTTCTTCGGCTTCCTGGCCTTCTTTGGCGGCTTCTCCTTCTTGACCTTGGGGGGTCTATCTTTCTTCGCCCTGGGGGGCTTCTTTGCCTTGCCCTTTGTCTTTATCGGAACACCGAACTCACCCACTGCCGGGGGCGCTTCCGCTGGTGCTGCCACTTCAGGTGGTGGTGCCGCGGGTAGTGCCCCCTCGTAAGCCGGGGGGGCCGGGGGGGGTGCCGGTGCTTCAAACGTTGGCGGTTCCTCCGGCGGCGGGGCTACGGTTGGTGGTGCCTCCACGTAAGCCGGGGGGGCTTCAGGGAGTGCCGCCACTTCGGGGGGTGCCGCCACTTCCGGTGGGGCGGCGAGGGGTGGTGCCGCGGGTGCCGGCGCTTTCCTCTTAACCGGCTCCTCACCGACTTCCATCAACTCGTCGAAGTCAGCTGTGGGGCCTGCAACCAGCGGGCCCGATGGAACCTTCGGGGTCTTGAGATGTGGCGGCGCCTCTACCTGTTCCGGGGGGGCTCCCGGGGGGGTTGCAACCTCCGCCGGCGGAGGCGCGGGAACCGTTGGGGGTTCCTCGGGGGCCCCTTTTCGTTTCTTGGAGGGTTTTTTCTTGGACTTCTTCTCCGGGCGCGCCCGCGGGGCCTTACTTGGGGCCGAAGACATCATAGAGGCCAGCAGTTCCACTTCCTTCTGGTGACAAGCGGGGCACCTCATGACCTGGTCGGTCTCCTCTACGCACTCGGGACAAATCCCTTTGCCGCACTCCAGGCACTGACCGACTGCTTCCTGTCCCGGATGCCTCTCACATTCCACTTCGTTCACTCCCCGGGAAGATTCCCGAACCCGGATAACAACCTCTTGGGCCTCTCGATGCCCCGCTGATAATCATAACTTAACAGCCCCCTCAACCGACCCGTACCTGTAAGAGCAGGCGAACCGCCAAGACTATTCTAGCACACGGCGGTAGCTCGGCTTTACTCCCCTGCTTCACTCCCTGGTGGGGTACATTTCAACATCCTTCTGACCCGCTCCCATGCCTCGTCCATCGACTGCAGGTTCTTGACCCGATACTCGACCTCCAGTTCGCTCTCCTCCGGCGTAACCAGGTATAGCACCTCCCCGGGGGCGACCATTCTCTGGCGTCTCGCTTCCCTCTCCACGTAGTCGAGAGAGCGTGCTTCCTGCATCTCCTTCTCCAGCGACTCCGTAGCCGCCCGCTGTTTCTCCAGTTCCACCTCCTTCTTCTTCAACCTCAAGGTCGCCTCGAGGTTCCTGGAGACGGGCCCCACCGCGAAGGCGATGAAAAAGATCATGAGTATCACCAGTATTACCGTCCGCGCCGATACCCTCGAGAGTCTCTGGAGCACCGGCACCTTTCTGCGTTTCGGACCGGAGCCCTTCGCCTTCCCGTGTGATTTCCCCCTGCCGCCGGGGTTCGCCTCCTTCGCGGCCCCGCGGGACCGGACAGGCGGAGCCACGCTCGCCCTCCGACGCTTCGCCGGCGCCTTTGGGGGGTGGCGGTATTCCCTTCTTTTCTTCTTGCCTGTTGACTCTCGCTTCATCTTCCGGTCACTCCACCGTATGCACGTGTACCACGTTGGTAGTGCCTGTCTCCTCCTGCAGGAAACCCCCGATCATAACCACCAGGTCACCGCTGGTTACAAATCCATTCCGGACACACACGCGGGCCACGTCCCTCACCGTCTGCCACAAGCTGTCCGCAATCTGTGGCATAACCAGGCTGCTTACACCCCAGACCAGGGACATCCTCTCCACGACCTCCCTGTTGGGGCTCACCGCGATTATCCGCGCCCGGGGCCGGTACCGGGCCACCACCCTGGCGGTGTACCCCGAGCGGGTAATGGGAATGAGGGCGTCGGCTCCCAGGTCCGCCGCTATCTTGCAGGCGGAGAAGCCTATGGCGTCCGCCGCGCTCCGGTGCGCCCAGCGGCCCCGCTCCTCCAGCAACCGGTCGTAGTCGATTGCCTCCTCGGCCCTTGACGCCACTCGGGCCATCATCTCCACCGCCTTTACCGGGTACGCCCCGATCGCTGTCTCCGCCGATAGCATGACCGAGTCAGTCCCGTCCAGGATGGCGTTTGCCACATCGCTGGCCTCGGCGCGTGTAGGCCGCGAATGGTCAACCATGGACTCCAGCATCTGTGTGGCGGTCAGCACCGGCCGGGCCGCCCGGATCGCCTTTTTTATCAGGTCCTTTTGGACCAGTGGCACGTCCTCGGGGTTCATCTCGACTCCCAGGTCCCCCCGGGCCACCATTATCCCATCCGCGACCTCCAGAATAGCGTCGATGTTCTTGACCGCGTCCCGCTTCTCCACCTTCGCCATCACCGGCACCTGGCTGCCGAGCGATTCAAGGACCTCCTTAAGCTTTCGCACGTCATCCGGTGTCCTGACGAACGACTGGGATACCCAGTCGATCCCCGCCTCGAGGCCGGCCTCCAGGTAGTGCCTGTCGCGGTCGGTGAACGCGGGAAGCCGCAGGTTGGAATCGGGGAAGTTCATCCCCTTCCCCTGGGATAGTTCCCCTCCTTCAACGACATCGCACAGGATCTCAGTCCCGGCTACATCCTTCACGTTCATCCTTATCCGCCCATCGTCCATGAATATGGTATCGCCCGGCTCCACGTCCCCGGGAAGGCCCTGGTAGGAAACTGACACGCGCTCCGCGTCGCCCCTCTTTTGCTCCGTAGTGATGACGAACTCCTGGCCGGGGCTCAGTTCCACGCACGACCCCCGGACCGATCCGACCCGGAGCCTGGGTCCCTGGAGGTCCAACATCACCCCAACGCGCCGGCCCGTCTCGCCCTCCAACTTCTTCGTCTCCTGGATGTACTCGCGCATCTCGCCGATATCGCAGTGCCCGGTGTTCACCCTTGCTAGGTCCATCCCCGCTTCCGCCATGCGCGCAAGGGTCCGGATTTCGCGTGACGACGGCCCCACCGTGCACACTATCTTTGTCCTGGGCTCCCTCTCGCCCGGTGCCATGCGGTTCTCCGGTGTCACCTTTCGACCTCCCCCTCCCGCGCGGGCCGCGGCCCCGGACCCGCGGGTTGCGCTACTCTAACCCTGACCGACAGGGCGGCCGCCCCCGGGAACGTCGCGTCCTCGGCGAGGTTCTCCTCTATTCGGAGCAGCTGGTTATACTTTGACACCCTCTCACCCCTGGTGGGGGCGCCTGTCTTTATCTGGCCCAACCGCGTAGCCACAACCAGGTCGCTAATGGTGTTGTCCTCGGTCTCCCCGGAGCGATGCGACACCACCGCGCTATAGCCGGCCTCACGGGCCATGGTTATCGTCTGGAGTGTCTCGGTGAGAGTTCCTACCTGGTTGAGCTTTATCAGAATGGAGTTCGCCACGCCCAGCTCGATTCCCCGGCTGAGCCGGGAGGCGCTGGTCACGAACAGGTCGTCTCCCACCAGTTGTATCTTCTCCCCCAGCTTCCTGGTGAGCGCCCCCCACCCGTCCCAGTCCTCCTCAGCCATCCCGTCCTCAATGCTCACTATGGGGTAACGCTCCACCAGGCCGGCATAGAAATCCACCATCTGCCCGGGGGTCAGCGTCTTGCCCTCGCCCTCGAGCACGTAGGCGCCGTCCACGAAGAACTCGCTCGCCGCCGGGTCGAGGGCCAGGAACACGTCCCGCCCCGGTTCGTACCCCGCCCTCTCGATCGCCTCCACCATCACCTTCAACGCCTCCTCGCTGGACCCGAGGTTCGGCGCGAACCCCCCTTCGTCTCCGACGCCGGTGGAGTGTCCCGATAGCTCTAGCACCTTCTTCAGCGAGTGGTACGTCTCCACGCACATGCGAAGGGCCTCCGAGAACCTGTCCGCCCCCAGGGGCATTATCATGAACTCCTGCAGGTCTATGTTGTTGGCGGCGTGGGCGCCGCCGTTTATCACGTTCATCATCGGCACCGGCAGCACGTTCGCCTCCAGGCCCCCCAGGTACTGGTAGAGGGGGAGCCGGTGGTCTACCGAGGCGGCGCGGGCAACCGCCAGCGAGACCCCCAGTATGGCGTTGGCGCCAAGCTTCCCCTTATTGGCCGTTCCGTCCAGGCTTATCATTGCGCGGTCCACGTCACCCTGTATGTCCGCGTCCATGCCGACCAGTTCCGGCCCGACGACCTCGTTCACGTTCTTTACCGTCGCCCTTACCCCTTTGCCCAGGTACCTCAAGTCGTCGCCGTCGCGCAACTCCACCGCCTCGAACGATCCGGTCGACGCGCCGGAGGGAACCGCCGCCCTGCCGAACGCCCCGCTCTCCAGGAGCACGTCAACCTCCACCGTGGGGTCCCCGCGGGAGTCGAGTATCTCCCTGGCGAACACGTCCCTTATCTCGCTCATCTCTCCTCCCCTTCGAACTCCGTGCCTTTGCCCTTGGACTCCCGCCAGAGCGCTTCCTTCTCCTCCAGCGAGAGCGACCCGAGACCGGACCCCCGCCGCTGTGCCTCTTCCTCCATCAGGTTGTACCTCCTCATGAACTCGCGGGAGGACCGCCTCAGGGCCCGCTCCGGCTCGACGCCCAGGTGCCGGGCGAGGTTGACAACCGTGAACAGCAGGTCCCCCAGCTCGCGCTCGACCGCGTCGCCGGGGCCGCCACTGACCTCACGGAGTTCCCCGGTCTCCTCGGCAAGCTTGGAGAAAACCCCGTCGGCGTCGGCCCAGTCGAACCCGTCCCGCGCCGCACGGCCCTGTACCTTGAGCGCGGCCATTATCGCGGGAAGGCCCGGCGGCATGTGAAGTGCCCCCTCCTTCCCCTCCTCCTCCCTCTTTATCCGCTCCCAGTTGACCGAAACCTGTTCCGCGGTATCGGCGGTAGCCGAGCCGAATATGTGCGGGTGGCGGCGAAGGAGCTTCTCGGTTATCCCGTCAACCACCCCGGAGAGGTCGAAACGCCCGTGCTCCTCGGCTATCCTGGCCTGGAAGACTATCTGCAGCAGCAGGTCTCCAAGCTCCTCCTCCAGGTGCTCCCAGTCGTCCGACTCAATCGCGTCGACCGACTCGTACGCCTCCTCCAGCAGGTGCCTGGTCAGCGTCCGGGGCGTCTGCTCCAGGTCCCAGGGGCACCCGTCCTGCGACCTCAGTCGGGCCATTACCCCGGCCAGCCGTTCGAACCGCTCGCCCAGGCCGTTGCCGGTAGGCGCGCCCTCTCCCACCTTATATCATCCTTCTTCACTCTCCACTGATGGCAGTCCTTTACACGCTCGCCGCGCCGTGCCGGTCAACTGGCCACCACCATGCCCAGGATCGGATCCCACTTCCCCAGGCCCGGCGGGATGTCAATCCGCGCGTTGGCGTACACCGTCCGCAGCCAGTCGGTGAACTTCTCCTCTTTCTTCCGGCTCTCGAGCGTGCTGGTGACCTCGCCCCTGACCTCCGCGTACGGTGGCGTATATGCCTCCCTGCGCTCCAGGACCTTGATTATGTGATAGCCATCGCTGGCCTCCACAACACCGCTGACCTGTCCGGACTCCAGCGAGAACGCGACCTTCTCGAACGCGGGGTCCATCGTTCCCTTCTCTATCCACCCGAGGTTTCCACCGTTCCTGCTGGTCGCGTCGTCGTCGGAGAGGGACATCGCGAGGTTCCCAAACTCTTCCCCCCCCTTGATCCGTTCCGCCACTATCTTGGCCTGGCCCTCGGAGTCCAGCAGTATGTGGGCCGTGTGGATCATCGTTGTATGGCTGAAGAGGTCTTTGTTGGTGAGGTAGAACGATTCCGCCTCGTCGGCGGTGACGGTCACGTCCCCACAGACCTTCTCCCTCTCCCCCAGCGCGTCCACCAGTAGTTTGGCCTTGAGCCGTTTCTTGTAATCCTCCAGTGAGAGCCCCTGGGCCTTGATCTCCTCGTCGAACTCGTCCGAGCCATTGCCGGCTCGCTCCGCCTCGGTTCGCCTGTCCACGTCGGCGTCTGTTACCTCCACCCCCAGCTTCTCCGCCTGCTCCTTCATCAACTCGTCCCTGATAAGCTCCGTCGCCACCTGCCGTTCTGTTTCCGCGGTGAGCCTCCGTCTTTTCTCACCCTCGAGTTCCTCGGGTTTGCTCTTCCGGATAATCGAGATCCGGCGCTCGACCTCCCGGTCGAAATCCTCACTGGAGATACCCCTTCCGTTCGCGGTGAACGTGGCTCCACCCGAGCAACTGACAATCGCCAGAGCCCATGCCAGGGCCAGCGCGACAACCATGGCAGTCGTCCCCGGTCCAGCACGTCTTTTTTTCTCTTTATTTTTCGTATTCATCAGGGCGCTCGATTTCCGATAACTCGGCCCCAGTACCTCATTCCATAAATACGCTGGCATTCGAACGCCGCTGCATCCACTCCGGCTGCGTTCCGCTCCCTCGAAGTACTACAGGAGTACGTCTCAGTCGCGCGCCTTGCCGGAGCGGCGCTTCGACGCTCTCGATGCTTAACCGTATCTATGGAACGAGGCACTTAGTTTATTATATCATCAATAATTAATTCTAACCACTTTAACAACAGTTCTTGCCTGTTCTTAACTTCCTGCAACCTCAACTTCAAGTATAGTGTTCTCGTTACTTTATCTATACACACGCTGCCAGCGTCGCATATCCCCGCGGAAACAGCGGACCGTGCCGCGATCTCGAGCGCCCGCTCTTCGGCGGGAAAGCTTTTCAGCTGCAGCTCTTCGCCCCTCGTCACTACCGTCTCGAGGCCCGCTTCCCCCGCGTCGCGCCTCAACCGCTCCACGTTCAGCATTCTCCTTACCGGGTCAGGAGGGGGGCCGAAGCGGTCCTCCAGCTCGCGGGCAAACTCATCCAGGGTGCCTGCGCGCCCGGCGACGATTAACCTCCGGTACTCCTCCACGCGCGTCTCCTCGTCCGAAACGTACTCCTCGGGGATGTAGGCGTCCACCGGTAGTTCCACCACCGCCTCCCTGGCCGGTCCCGGGACCTCCCCCTTGAGAATCTCCACCGACTCCCTCAAGAGCTCGCAGTACATCTCGAAGCCCACCGCCTCGATCTGGCCGCTCTGCTCCGCGCCCAGGAGGTTCCCCGCCCCCCGGATCTCCAGGTCACGCATGGCCACCCTCATGCCCGAGCCCAGCGGGGTCATCTCGCTTATGGTGGCAAGCCGGGCCACAGCGGTGTCGGTAAGCGCCTCGCGCCGGGGATAGAACAGGTACGCGTAGGCCCTCTTGCCGGCCCGCCCTACGCGCCCCCTTATCTGGTAGAGCTGGGCCAGCCCCAGGAGGTCCGCCCGGTCGACTACCAGGGTGTTGACGTTGGGCAGGTCCAGGCCCGACTCGATTATCGTGGTACAGACCAGGACATCGTGGAGTCCGTCGGCGAACTCCACCATCGCCCGCTCCAAGTCATACTCGTCCATCCGACCATGCGCCACCGCTATCGACACGTCCTCGAGCCGGCTCTCCAGCATCGCCACCACCCGCCCGATGCTCTCCACCCTGTTGTGCACGTAGAAGGCCTGCCCTCCCCTCGCCACCTCGTAGCGGATAGCGTGCAGGGCCAGGTCCATGTCGAACTCGCCGACGTAAGTCGCCACCGGGCGCCGGTCCTCCGGGGGGGTATCTATCACGCTAATGTCCCTGATCCCTGAAAGCGACATCTGCAACGTGCGCGGGATGGGTGTGGCGGTGAGGGTGAGCGCGTCCACGTCCCTCGCCAGCCGACGGAGCCTCTCCTTGTTGGCCACCCCGAACTTCTGCTCCTCGTCAACCACCAGGAGGCCCAGGTCCTTGAACGACACGTCGTCCTGCAACATGCGGTGGGTGCCGATGACCACGTCCACCTCCCCACGGCGCAAGCCGTCCACCACCCGCCCCTGCTCGGCGGCGGAAAGGAACCTGGACAGCATCGCGACGTTGACCGGGAACGGCGCCATCCTGCAGGCGAACGTCTCGAAGTGCTGGCTTGCCAGCACCGTTGTGGGAACCAGCACCGCGGCCTGCCTGGAGTCCATCACCGCTTTCATCGCCGCCCGCACCGCCACCTCGGTCTTCCCGTACCCCACGTCCCCGCACACGAGCCGGTCCATGGCGATGTCCGACTCCATGTCCGCCTTGACCTCGCCGGTTGCTCGCGCCTGGTCCGGGGTGTCCTGGTGCTCGAAGGTGTCCTCCAACTCCCTCTGCCAGGGGGCGTCGAGGGAGAAGGCGAACCCGCGCCGGCTCTTTCTCTCCAGGTACAGCTGAAACAGTTCGCGGGCCGTCCTCTCGGCCGACCGGCGCGCCAACCTCCTGGAGCGCGACCACTCCCGGCCCCTCAGGCGGTGCACGCATGGGTTCTCGGAGCCCACGTAGCGCTGTACCTTGGCAAGCTGGGCGGTCGGGACGTACAGGCGGTCGCCTTTCGCGTACTCCAGCAGCAGGTACTCCCGCTTCACGCCCAGCACCTCCCGTGAGGTCAGGCCGCGGTATACGCCTATACCCTGATCCACGTGCACGGCGTAACCTCCGACCTCCAGTTCCGCGTAACTGGCGACCGGGGTCCCGCTGGAAACCCGCCCCACGGCCCGCGGCGCGCGCCGGTGCCCCAGCAGGTCCGCCGAGGTGAAGACGGCGAGCCCCAGCGGCGGGATGCGGAAGCCACGCCTGAGCGTGCCCACCCCCATGCGCGGCGGGGCAAGGCCGGTCTCCGCCTCCTCCCATAGCTCCCGGGCCCTGTCTACCTGCCCCCTGCCGTCAAGAAGGAGGAACACGTCATCGCCCGCGGAGGCCAGCTTCCTCCAGTGCCTGACCGCGGATTGCAGGTCCCCGCCGAACTCCTTCGCGGGCTCTCCCACTCCCCCTGGCCCCCCCATGGTGTCCACCGGCAACACCGCTCCCCACTCATCCAGGAGGGAGTCCACCGGGGGCTCCAGCCCCGTCTCGGCGTGGAAATCGACCGCCCTCGTCTCGATCAGCCCCGGGTCGACCGCCACCACCGTTGCCCCGTCGAGCCCACCGGCCTCGGCGTCCCCCGGGTCCGACGCGGGGAGGATCTCGACGCTCTCCAGGCGGCCCGAGGAGCGCTGTGTGACCACGTTGAACTCGCGAAGGGACTCCACCCTATCCCCCACCAGTTCCAGGCGGACCGGCCGTTCGGCGGTGGATGGGAAGACGTCCAGTATGCCCCCCCTGAGCGCGAACTTGCCCCACCCCTCCACGGTGTACTCCCGCTGGTAGCCGCCCTCGACCAGCAACCGGAGGGTCCTCTCGAGGTCGATCTCCGTGCCTTCCTCCAGGTAGAGTGGCCACTGCCGGGGCAGTTCCCCGGGCACACCGCCCACAATCGCCTCAACCCCGGCAATCACGATCTTCCCCGACCGGAGCGCCCGCGCGGCCTTGAGCCGCCGGCCCCCCGTCTCGTCGTACGGTCTGAACCAGTCCCCCGCCGCGCCCGGCCCGGGCAGGTGGAACGCCTCGCCGGGGACGAAGCAACTGATATCCGAGGCCATCTCCGGCGCATCGGCCGGAACCGCCACCACCAGGGGGCCGCCAATGGCCCGGTAGAGGAACGCGGCCAGCAGCGGCACCAGCGCGTTGGATGCGGCGATGCGCACCTCGCCGGGGCTCTCCAGGCGCTCGGCTATCGACCTTGCGTAATCGGAGGCGAGCACCCTCTCCAGTATCGTCTGCGCGATGTCGTCCATCTTCACGCAACCTCACAGGCGGTTATCGAAACGCCAAATAGGCCTCGGCGCTGTGACCCAGGCCCTTTGGAATCCTTATAACGCTTATTGTAGCAAGTAGTTTGAGGGAACTGTATAAACCTGCCGGGCCTCACCTTCGTCATATAATTGAGGCAAAGAGTTGTGTTGCCTGGATGATGGGGTTCCGGTTACTACTCCAGCTTTCCCCTGTTTCTCTCCCACCCCTCGGTGCCGAGGGCCACCGCCCCCCTGATGAACGTGCCGTAAAGCTCGGGGAACTCCCTCAACGCCTCCATGCCCAACAGCCAGTCCGCGGCCCTGGCCACAAACTCCGCCATCAGCATGCTCTTCTCCCGGGGGCTGATGCGGGCTACCCGGGAGTCCTCCAGCGCCGGGTCCCACTCACCGCTGCACAGGTCGTCCAGGCGGGTGTTGGCGACGCACCAGTAGACGAAGCTGTTGGCCACGTCCATGTGGGAGTGCTCCCCTTCGCCTCCCACCTTTCTGCCAATATCTATTATTCCGTTGACGACCTGGGTGAAGTTCCTTGCCATGTGCTTGAGGTCCTCCGGGGGCACGTCAGGGTATGCGTCCTGGAACGCGGATGCTATCCGTTCGTCCAGCTCGTCCAGAGTGGGCTCCCGTAGCTCTTCAGGCAATTGCAACCTCCACGGCCTGATGCCGGTGCCGCGACTTCTCTCGTCCAGGCGCAACGCGCCCCCCCCGGCCCGCCGCCGGGCCCATATTATATACCAGGTTGTGTCTTTGTATATTGGATGAAGGGGGGTATCCATTTAGCTCCACTTGCGAACCTTTAGCTTTGTCCCATGATTGATGGTTGACCCCCATCAAGCTCTGGGGGGGAAGGTGCCCCCCTTATCCTTCCCCCCTCTGCCCCTTCCCACCACTGGGGGGAAGGCTGGGATGGGGGGCTCCGAACACCAAGCCAACCCCCACCTCAATCCTCCCCCTGCGAGGGGGAGGAGGAAATATATGGTAGTGAGACAACAGATCCGCGCCTGAGAGACGCGGCTATAAGGCCTTACCCCACTGGTTGGCGGTCATTCGCCTAGCTTGTTCTTCTTGAAATACTCATCGGCCTGCTTTTCAGCGCCCTCGCACTCCTCTATCTGGGTGACCGTCTGGTTGACAAGCCCGGCTATCTCCGCCGCCTTCTGGTTGATCTCCGCCTGGGGCCTGCCGTAGGCGACCTCCTCCACGATGCCGGAGTATGCCTTGATCAGCGGCATCAGATAGCTCTCCGCGTAATCGGTCCAGCACTTGATGGAGTTCATCTTCAGACTGACGTACTCCTTTATCCTCTCGTCGACATTCAGCGCCGGTATCTTGTTCAAGCCCTCGCCCCACGCCTTCAGCGCCTGCTCCAACTGCTCCAGGTCCTGCTCTCGCGCCTGTACCAACTGCCTGGCGGCATTGACCTGGTCCGGGCCGACATTCGGAACGTTAAGCAGCGCCTCCCACTCCGCGGGAAAGTTATTGAGGCGCGCCAGCACCTCCTCGGCTTCCGCCTGGTGTTTATTCGCCGCGGCCAGCGCCTCGTTCGCCTCGTCCGTTTCCATTCCGCAGCCCGAGGTGATGGCGCAGGCAATCACCGCCGCCAGCAGAAGGGGGCAAACGGAAAACCACCTACTCCTTCTCACCATATTCCCCCGCTATGAGGCCTAGGGTGGCCTCTGCCGCCCGCGCCACCGCGCCGCCGGCCTGGTCCCTTTCGCTTTCCATGAACTCCGCCAGAACGTAGTCGGCCGGGTCTACTCCTTCGGGCGGCCTCCCAACACCTATTCTCACCCTGGTGAAACATTGCTCGCCCATCGCCTCCATCAGCGAGGCGACCCCCTGGTGGCCCCCTGACCCTCCACCGCGCTTCACCCTGACGTCGCCCAGCGGGATATCGATGTCGTCATGCAGCACGACGACCTGCCCGGGGGCCAGCCGGTACCGCCCCATAACCTGCGCGACAGCTCGTCCGCTGTTGTTCATGTAGGTCTCGGGTTTTAATGCCAGGAAACGCCTGTGACCGGACCCGGCTAGTGCCAGTTGGCCGTCCTGCCACTTCCCCTCGGCGATCAGTTCCGAACTCTCCAAGAGCCTTTCGACTGTGACCCGCCCCACGTTATGCCTGGTTTCCCGGTACTTGCGACCCGGGTTTCCCAGCCCCACAACCAGGGTGACATCCGCGCTCCGGCCAACATCGCCAAGCCCGGGGATGCGTACTCGCCTTGTGCCTCGGGCGGTCTTAGCCTTCCTCGCCCCCCGGCGACGGGGCGCCGTCTTCCGGTGCTTCCTCGGCAGGCTCCATCCCCTCCTTGACTTCCTCCAGCAACTCCTCTTCTTCCTCCTCCTCCGTCACGATACGCGGGGCGAGGATGTTAACAACGACGTCCTCCGGGCCGACCAGGATACTCACTTCCCCGGGGGGGTCCAGGTCGGACACGCGGAGGCTGTCCCCGATGTCCAGGCTCGATACGTCCAGTGACAGGCCTTCCGGGATGTCGGCGGGGAGACACTCGACCTCCACGTCCCAGAGGCTGTGCTGCAGCGTCCCTCCGTTTTTCAGCCCCACGGACTCCTGCTCCCCTACTATTTTGATCGGCACCTTCATGGTGACCGTCTCGTCTCGCGCCACCATCAGGAAATCAACGTGCAGTATCATCTCCTTAAAAGGATGCCTCTGCACTTCCTTTATCATGACCAGGTGGCTGTCCTTCTCCTTCCCGTCCACGACCTGCAGGTCGATCAGGACGTTCAGGCCGGCCTCGCCCTGTATGGCCTCCCAGATATCGCCCTTCTTCACCGCGAGGTTACGAGACTCAGTCCCCAGCCCGTACACAACCGCGGGCACCTCCCCCTGCGCCCTGATCTTTCGGGCGCCTCCCTTCCCGGTCAACTCTCGCTTTCTCGCTTCTAGCTTCAGTTCCAAGGCTCATCACGCTCCAACTCTACAACTGGTTGTCTCCGCCTACTATCTCGCTCACCGACTCGTCCTTGAACACCGCGGTTATGGTGTCAGCCAACAGCGGCGCAATTGATAGTACGGTTATCTTATCAATCTTCTTCTCTGGTGGCACCGGGAGTGTGTTTGTCACCACCATCTCCTTTATCTCCGACTGCCGGATCCTCTCGATCGCGGAGCCGGAGAGTATGGGGTGAGTCGCGCAGGCGTAGATCTCCAGCGCTCCCCGTTTCTTGAGCGAGCCCGCCGCCTCTACCATCGTCCCGGCGGTGTCTACCATGTCGTCTATGATGACCGCTGTCTTCCCCTCCACCTCGCCAATGATGTGGAGGACCTCCGCCTCGTTCTTGTTGGGCCTCCGCTTGTGCAGAATGGCCATCGTCACATTAAGCCGATCGGCCAGCCTCTTTGCCACCTTCACCCGTCCCGCGTCCGGCGATACTACCACCAGGTTACTCAGGTTCTTCTGGATAATGAAGCCGGCCAGCAGCGGCAGCGCCGTGATGTGGTCCACCGGAAATTTGAAAAATCCCTGTATCTGCCCCGCGTGCAGGTCCACTGAAAGGACCCTGTCCGCGCCGGCCGCTGCTATGATATCCGCTACCAGGCGTGCGCTTATGGGCTCGCGGGACAGCGACTTCTTGTCCTGTCGTGAGTAACCGTAGTACGGCACCACCGCGGTTATCCTCTTGGCGGACGCGCGGTTGAGGGCGTCCATCATCAACAGCAGTTCCATTATACTGTCGTTGACCGGCTCCGCGAGGGTCTGGACCACAAACGCGTCGGCGCCCCGCACGCTCTCCAGGAACCTCACGTATATCTCGCCGTTGGAAAACCGGGATACCTCAACCTTCCCGGCGGCAATCCCGATGCCGGTGGCGATCTCCTCACCCAGTTCCGGGTGCGCCGTCCCGCAACATACCAACAGTCTCTTCCGGGTGACCTCCCTCAAATCGGCACCTCCCATTCCTCAATCGTCCGCCCGGGGCCCTTTCTCCCGGCCCCGTCCGCCCTTTTTCCTCTCGCGCCAGTCGGGGACGTTCTTCTGTGTGTTCCTCTCTATGCCCAGGTTCCCGTCCGGCACGTCCTGGTAGATAGACGACCCCGCTCCGGTGGCCGCGTCCTCTCCTATCCTGACCGGGGCTATCAGCATGGTGTCACTCCCCAGGAACGCCCTGTCGCCGATCTCTGTGATGTGCTTCTCCTCACCGTCGTAGTTGCAGGTGATAGACCCCGCGCCGACGTTGACCCCGTTCCCTATAACAGCGTCTCCCATGTAGCTCAGGTGCGGTATCTTGCTGCCCGCGCCCACTACGACCTTCTTCATCTCCACGAAGCTACCCACCTTGGAGCCGGCCCCGATCTTGCACCCGGGGCGCAGCCGCGAGAACGGCCCGATGTTTACGTCCCGGGAAAGTTCGCAGCCGTCTAGCCAGGAGTACTCCACCACGCACCGGTCTCCTATCGCCGAGTCGTTTATCGCGCTGCAAGGACCTACCAGGCAACCGCGCCCTATCCTTGTCGCTCCGGTGATGAACACCATCGGCATTATAACCGTATCGCGCCCTACATCAACACCGTAGTCAACGTAGATTTTCTCCGGGTCGGTCATTGTGACCCCGCCAGCCATGAGCCTCCCGTTTATCCTGCGCCTCATCACTGCGCCAGCAGCCGCGAGGTGCTCCCTGTCGTTCACCCCCAGCGACTCCTCTTCCGCCCCCCGGACGGGGACCACAACGTCCCCGCCTGCCACCATCGCCTCCACCACGTCGGTCAGGTAGTACTCACCCTGTGCGTTGTCGGTGTCGAGCGACGACAGCGGCCGCTGGAGGCGGGCGCGGCAGAACACGTAAGTGCAAGCGTTCACCTCGGCAATGCCTCGCTCCTCCACCGACGCGTCGGCCTCCTCGACTATCCTCTCCACCATGCCCTTGTCGTTCCTGACGACCCTGCCGTAACCGGTGGGATCATCCATCCGGACCGTAAGGACGGACGCTCCAGCGCCATCTTCCCGCCGTGCCTCCAGGAGCGACTCCAGGGTAGACCCCCTTACCAGCGGACTATCCCCGGGCAGGACCAGTATCTCGTCGAACTCCGGGCCCAGGCCTTCCATCGCCACCATTACCGCGTGCCCGGTGCCGTTCTGCTCGGACTGTATCACGCAGCGCACCCCGGGCCCCGCTTCCGCCGAGACGGCGTCGGCCCCGTGCCCGGCCACAAGCAACACCACGCCCGGCCCCAGGCCTTCCACCTCGTCCAGGACATACCTCAGGCTCGGCCTCCCGCATATCTCGTGCAGGACCTTCGGGATATCGGATTTCATCCGCTTTCCCTCACCGGCGGCCAGCACCACCGCCGCCACTTTGCTGTTGTCCTGTGGTTTATCAGTAGCTTTCATCAACGGGCCCCTGCTCCAATGCATTTCAATGCGACAATAATCCGCCCGGCTAACGCCAACAACAGGTTAAATCAACTGGTGCCGTCATACAAGCAGGCCGGGGCCGGGAGAGGTATTTCCTTTCGCCTGATGCCGCCTGGAAGGCGGCGCTACGAGGGAGACCGAAACTCCCCCGTGTGCCCCCCTAAGTGCCCCGTCCCATAAATACGGTAGCATACCCTCAAGCTGTATTATGTTTGAGCCGCGTCTCTCAGGCGCGGATCTGTTGTCGCCACGGGCGGCCTGAGAGACCGCCCTCAAGCGGGGGGGAGGCAGTAACGAAAGAGGCTTGGCAGCAACGGTCGGTTGATGTGATACGTAACCGTATTTATGGGACGGGGTACTAAGGTTCGAATCCTGATGGCGTTAGTCTTGTCTGGCTGGGGTGGCAGGAGTACGAACCGTCGCTTCGGGGATTCGATCCTCCGAGAAAGCATGCTTTACCTTTCAAATCCCCTCGCTCCCCAGGGGGGACTCCCGTCCCCCCAAGGCGCTTGCCTGCACCGGTGCAGGCTTCGCTGTACCCCCCTTGAATAGAAACGGGGGGAATCCTCCCCCCGTGTGCCCCCCTCAGGTTCGAATCCTGATGGCGTTAGTCTTGTCTGGCTGGGGTGGCAGGATTCGAACCTGCGATGGCGGCTCCAAAGGCCGCTGCCTTACCACTTGGCTACACCCCAGCGGGAGACGTTACAGTTTCTTGATCTCGGCGCCCCGGTCCGAGAAGCTGGTGACTATGGTGATCGGGGCGATCTTCTCCAACTCCCAGGCTACCTCAGCCGCCCTGTCCATCCCCGATACAAGGGCGAACACGGTGGGTCCACTCCCGGTCATCAGCACTGCCGACGCCCCGGCCTCCCGGGCCACGCTCTTGTACTCCTCGACACGCTTCGTGGCTATCGTGGCAGACTCGAGATTGTTGCGCAAGTTGCTATAGACGCTCTCGACGTCGTGCTTCCTGACGCCTTCGAGAAGCGCGTCCAGCGCCTGTTCGGCCTCATCTTCGCGGTGTGTCTCCTCGTCTTCAAGCAGGAGGTCGAATCTCTCGTACACCTCCGCGGTGGACGCCTCCTCATCGGGTGTCGCGAGGACGACAGGGAAAGGGGGCAAGTGCTCCAGCGGCTCCAGGCGCTCGCCCCTGCCGGTGGCCATGACCGTGCCCCCCCGCATGCAGAACGGCACGTCAGACCCGATCCGGGCGGCCATGTCCATCAGGGTATCAGCAGATAGTTCCAGCTCGTAGATGTGGTCCAGCGCCAGCAGCGTCGCCGCGGCGTCGGCGCTTCCGCCGGCGAGGCCCGCTCCCATGGGGATCATCTTGTTGATGAAGACCTCGACCCCCCCGTCAATCGGGCCGGCTTCACCCTCGAAGACCTCGAGGGCACGCCAGATAAGGTTATCGGCGCCGGTAGGCAGGTTCTTGTCGTTACAGCGCAACAGGACCTTGCCGCCGGAACCATCGGTGCGGCGAAAGAACAGCTCGTCGTACAGCTCCAGCGACTGCATAACGGAACGTATCTCGTGGTAGCCGTCTTCTCGCCGGGGCCCCACCTGGAGAAACAGGTTTATCTTGGCGCGAGCTATCGCCTTCGCCCCGAGCATAACGCCCCCTTAGTACCCCGCTCCATAAATACGCTGGCATTCGAGCGCCGCTGCATCCACTCCGGCTGCGTTCCGCTCCCTCGACGTACTACAGGAGTACGTCTCAGTCGCGCGCCTTGCCGGAGCGGCGCTTCGACGCTCTCGGTGCACAACCGTATCTATGGAACGAGGCACTTAGAGACCTCTCACCGCCGTTTGACTATCAAGTCGGCGAGCAACCCCAGCATGGCCACCTGGATCGCCGTCAGTATCAGGATCACCGCGCTGGGGGTAACGTGGAGAGGCTGCGTCACGAGGTCGTAGATCAGCCGCCCGAAGCCGATAAAACCGACAGCAATAGCCATGGGCATGAAGACTTTCAGGGGGTTGAACCAGGTTACCGTCCTTATCACCAGGGTAATGTACCCGTAAGTGTCCTTGATGGGGTGGAAAGTGCTGGTCCCCTTCCTCGGGTAGTAATCAATATCGATATAGTTAACGTTGTATCCTGACGAGAGCAGGGCGAGGGTGATCGTGGAGACCCATGAATGTCCCCAGGGGAGCAGTTCCATGTACTTCATGATAACATCCTTCTTTATCGCCCTCAGGCCGGAGTTGAGGTCGGGGATGTGGAAGCCGGACATCCACGAGGCAAGCTTTCGGATGAACCACTTCGCGGGGAGGCGGAGGATCTTCAGGGTTCCCGCCTCCTTGATGCGGGCGCCCACCACCATGTCGGAGTTCTTCTCTTCCATCTCCTCGAGGAGACGGGGGATATCCAGGTTGGGGTACGTCCCGTCCCCGTCCGTCACAACCACCACGTTGCCGGTCGAGGCCTTGATGCCGGTGTTGCGGGAAAATCCCCCTCCCCTGTTATGCTCGTGCTCGAGGAGCTTCACACGGTCGTATCCACGAACCACCCGGGCGGTGCCGTCCGTGGAGGCGTCGTTGACGACGATAAGCTCATAATCCCAACGAGAGGCGTCCATGGTCTTCTGGATAACCTCTATGTCGCCGCCTATTGCCTCCTCCTCGTTGTACGTCGGCACAACTACACTGACCTTGGTTATCTCCAAGCAACTCACCCAGCATCCGTTCTGTACAATGCGTAGTACGCTACAGGCGCGGCCCGCCAACGGATAATAACCTGGCCGGCCCGGCGTTACCACTCGCCTTGTACGATAGAGTGATCCGATCTTTCAAAGGCATGCCGTGTAACCTATATTTGGCCGGAGAGGTTCCCGTAGTCGGGAAGTTGGGACTGCCACTTCTTGTACTCGTTCCATGCCGGCCATGGTTTGCCGTAGTAATCAAACAGCCCATTGTAGGCGTCGTCCCAGGACGCGCCGGGCGGGTCGTCTATGTCCTCGTATATCCAGATCTTCTTGCAGCCCGCGCCGAAAAGCCCGCCTACTCCGACCTCCCCTATCGCCTTGCGCTGGCCCTCCACCGAGAACTCGTCCCTTCCGGCGTGCGGCCAGCCTATTTCGGTTACGACCACCTCCTTGTTGCCATATCCATAGGCGTTGCACATGTCACGGAGGTAGCTGTAGTACCAGCTCCACCACTCAGGATAATCGTAGGGGTGAATCGCCACACCATCGCAGACCGTGGCCATGCTGATCGACTGGTTCACGCCGACGGTCGTTCTGCTGTTTGGCGGCAGCTTGACCATCTGCTCCTGGGTAGTCCCATCGCTGAACATATACGTTATCGTTGTGGTCGCCTCCTGCGCCCCGGGGTTCTGAAGCGTTAACCACTCCTCGAAGCCCTCCCGGGTGGTCCCCTCGGCGAAGTACCATGTTTGGCCGGCTTCCGTGCACGCGAGTTCGACGGTCCCTCCGG
>JAHIPE010000084.1 GCA_018894655.1 Actinomycetota bacterium | reverse complement strand
CTACGGCCGCTCTTCGATCGCCAGCTTTCTCAGGCGCTGCTCGGTGGGGATACCGACCTCGTTCCATCCTCTCAGGCGGTAGTACTTGAGGAGCATCCTGGTGAGCGGTACAACCTTGCCGCTGATCTCACTCTCCCGGAAAGGCTCGCCGATGAAGCGCAGGGGCAGGCTATCATCTTTGCTGGTGAGGCCTTCCCGCAGGTTGAACAGCCGCTCGAGGTTGAAGGTGCGTTCACCCACCCGGAGAAATGCGCTCCTGTTGTACCGGACGCCGGTTACGAACGAGACCGCCTTGTAGTAATCCGCCAGGTCGATGAAGGAGGCGGCCATCGACGGGGTTCTGCCGGCGAAGAACCCGGTCAGCCATGAGGGAAGACCACGCATCCATTCCGGGGGGATTGCCAGGCAGTAGGAGGCGCGGAAACAGCCGACCAGGCAGTCGATTGAGTTGAACATGTTCTGGGCGAATATCGTCAGGCGGACCTTACCCGCCGCTTTCGCACCGGGGATGGAGACAGGCCTGCCCTGTATCTCCGGGGCGGCCATCATGGAGCCGACGTGACTCCCCCCGGCGGGACACGTAGCGAACGCAAGACCCTGGCCCCAACAGCCCCTGGGGTCGTACCCGGGGAGCTCCATGCCTTTCACGGTCATGCACAGGTCGCTGTACCCGTACTTCAGCACCAGGCGTGCGGCCCCGTCGGCGAGCTCGTCACCGGGCCCCCTGCGGTTGGCGATCAACGGCAGAACGTGACCGACCTCTCGGGCGCTTCCGAACCGAAGCGGGAGGTCCATCCTGCCTTTTTCGGAGAGCTCCATCGCCAGCGCTATCGTTCCACCGGTGCTCACCGGGTCCAAACCCAGGAGGTAGCACGCGTAGTTGTTACGGATTATCGCGTCGAGGTCGTCGATCAGCAGGTTGCTGCCCAGCATGACAAGCGGCTGATACCCGGGCCCCTTGACCCGGATTGTCCCGCTCTTAGTCGTGATCTTCATCTCGCTGGTGCAATCGACCGGGCATCCGGGGCAGTCGAACGCCTTCCGCTTGATCTGCGAGCGCAGCGCGTCGCCGCTTATCTTCGTGTAGTTATCAAAGGACCCGGCGGAAAAGCTTCTGGTGGGCAACACCCCTTTCTCGTTGGACTTGGCAACGTTCCCGGCCGTGCCATACTTCGGGAAAGACTCGAGGGCCTTGAGCTTCTCCTTGATCGACCGGACAGGGCTCTTCAGCCGCTCGCGATCGAACACGGAGGTCTCGAACGACCCCCCGACCCTTATCGCCTTGACCAGCTTGGACCCCAGGACGGCGCCGGTGCCACCCCTCTGGGCGGTGTGCTCCCCGGAGGCAATGGTGGCGTAGTGGACAAGGTTCTCACCGGCTGGACCTATGCAAAGGATGCTTGCCACATTGCTCTCGAGCAGTTCCTGCGCCTGTACGACGTTGGTGCCCCAGAGCTTGCCCGCGTCCCGTATCTTCCACCGTCCCTCGGTGATGTCGATAAGAACGGGACGGGGCGACCGGCCCCGTAGTATAACCCCGTCGAACCCGCAGGACTTCAGCCTGACCGCGAAATCGCCTCCCAGGGAAGCGCTCACCAGGGTGCCGGTCAACGGGGACTTGGTGCAGATGGACAGGTGGTTCACCGCCGGTATCGAAAGGCCGGTCAGCGGGCCGGTCATTAGAAGGAGCACGTTGTCGGGGTCCAGCGGATCAACGTGTGGCTCCAGCCCCTTGAAGAGCAGCCATGCCCCCAGCCCCTTCCCCCCGAGGTACTTCTGCAGTATCTCCTCGGGAACGGTGAACTCTTTCCCGCTCCCGTCATTCAAGTTGATGTTCAGGAGCTTGCCGATGTACCCGTCCATGTTGAACCAACCTCTCCTTTGGCCCGTCTGCATATATGAGGCGTTGTAAGAAGCCGCCTGAAGTATTTTACGACACCGGTGCACGTTAGACCTGTTGACCCGGGTATCCAAGGGGGAGTGTCCCCGTTATAATTACCGTGGACGGCGGTGAGCGTGTCCAGAGGAATGTAATCCTGACCGATGAGAGGTGAACGAATTGAAGAAGCTTATTGCCATGTTGCTGTTGGTTCCACTGGTGCTGATGCCGGTGCTGTTTTCCGGTTGCGGCCCTGATGCCGAGCAGGTGCTCAAGGGCTCCATGCGCGCGTCGAAGGACATAAAGACGTTGCACTTCGCGGTCGAGTCGACGATAAAGCTGCCAGCCGCGCCTATCCAGGAGGGGAGGGTGGCGAAGCAGAACTACGTCCAGAAATCGGAGGGGGACATCGACTATCGGACGGGGGACATGCGTATCAAGACAGAACTCGCCCCCGGTGTCCCGGTAACCATGCTCCAGGTCGGGGATAAGCAGTACTGGGAGCTTGCCGGCAACTGGTACGAGGTGCCCCAGGCTGTGCAGTTGCCCCCGCCGGTTACTCAGGCCCTATCGGTGTCACAGTACATCAAGTACTTCAAGGAGCTCAAAAAGCTGGGTGACACCAAGATCGACGGTGAGGCCTGCTATCACATCCGGGGTATCCCGGATATGGAGGCCCTGGTCAAGCTGCCCGGTGTGACCGACCTTCTGAAGGACCCGGAGGGCAAGCAGGTCAGGACCGTTGATGAGCTGGAGGAGCTCAAGGCGGAGTTCGATTTCTATATCCTGAAAAAGAACGAATACTTCAAGAGCTCAGTGGAAGTAATAAAGTACCGTGCCACCGATGACCTGATCAAACTGGGGTACGCCAAGCCCGGCGACATGGTGACAGGGGAAGCGACGGTTGTGCTGAGTGACTACAACAAGAAGCTGACCATCAAGGCGCCCGACCAGGTCAGCCCCCTGCCGCTGCCCGCCCAGGAGTAGATTGGCTATCTGGCGGCCTGCTGCATGATCACGGTGAGCCTGCCCGGGGCATGCTCGGCCCAGCTCGCCTGGACCCTGGCCTCGATCAGAGCCTCGTAGAGGCCTACGACCGCTCCAGTTCATCGAAGGCGTCGGAGGAGTCGTTGGCCAGGTCCTCCGCCATCTCGTCGTGTTCTCCAGCGATCTCCCTCCGTGGCGGTCACCATTATCGACGCTTTGTGGTTGGATTACCATGCACGTCAGCGAAGCAACTCGATTGCCGCAAGGTACGCCAGGTACACAACCGCCGTGATTATCAACGCCAGGGCCGAGAGGTGCGGCAGCAGCAGCAGGATGATCAGGGCCACGGCGGCACCGGCTATACGGAGGCTCCCCGCATGGTCGGCGATAAAGGCGCCAACAGGACCCACGGCATTCTTACCGCTCTTACGGCGCTCCCGCCAACCCCCGAACAGCCCCGCCGTCTTCTTCCGAAGCGATATCGCCCAGTTGTATGGCCCGGCGACCGCGGCTCCAACGGCGACCAGTACCCCGAGTGTCAGGGCGCCCCAGTCGGTCCTGACGAGACCGGCGAAGACGTGGTTCCAAACGACCCCCGCGGCTGCCTGTACGTCCATGTCCTTGATCTGGCCGAGCAGCTCTTCCTTAGCCAGTCGCAGCACGATCAGTGTGAGTACCATGGCTACCGCCAACCCGACACCGGCCCCAAGCAACGCCTTGCGCCGGTCCTTGGCTATCAACACCGCGACGATGAAGAAGATCAAGGAGAGCAAAGGAAGGGCCCAGTTAACGGTATCAAGCAGGTTGACCACGTCCTTGGCCATGCCGAGGTTGTCAGCCTCGAACAGCACGAACTGCCCGGCTGAGTCGGGGATGTCAATGCCTTTCAGGAACTCCATCCCGTTATCCACGAGCTGGTCGCGGATGCCGCTCAGGAGTTCCCCGAGGTCCAGGACCACCTTGCCTTCCTCGGTGAGCTTGACTTCGCTATCGCCTCTAATAACCTCTACGGCCTCAGAGTGAGCCAGGCGGAGCGCATTCTCCCATACCCAGTAGAACTGGTCGCTTGTGAGGATCTCCTTGGCGGCTAACCCGGCCAGGGTCTCGAGGACGTTCGACAGTGGCTCCGTGACGAACTGAAGGTCTTCGGGCAACGCCTCTTCCAGGTGACCGGTGACATAGACATCCTTGAACAGGGCATCGACTGCCTTGTTGCTGATCACGGTTGCCACCGCGTCTTCCTTGATGAGCGGTGCGACCGTGTTGACGAAGTCGTCCGTATCGAGGGTGGTGGCCCGCGTCCAA
This sequence comes from Actinomycetota bacterium, assembly GCA_018894655.1. Taxonomy (GTDB): domain Bacteria; phylum Actinomycetota; class Geothermincolia; order Fen-727; family Anoxymicrobiaceae; genus JAHIPE01. The sequence continues at coordinate 6,371 of JAHIPE010000084.1, read as the reverse complement.
ACGGCTATCGCCCCGCCGAAGGCGGTCAGGCAGGCAAGCACTATGAGGAACCAGACCAGGAAGCTTCGCGAGAACGAGTCTTTGCGTTTCCTCTTCACCGAATGCTCCTCTTTCAAGACGGCGTTCTCCACTCGCAGCTTTTCCAGCTCGGCGGACACGGAGTCCGACTCCGGGTCACGTGCGTTGCCGTCATCTGCCATGGTGCGCCCTCCTCATGAACGATTACCTGTTTCACGCCTACTCCCCCGGGAAGCGGAAACCGGACAGGCCGGATAGGCGGCGGCTACTCGAATATCTTCTCCTCCTCGTTGAACGCCTCGGGGGCGTCGAACTCGGTGTCGCGCCCGGCCGCCTTGCCGTCGGCCATCTCCTTGTAGAACTCATGCTGGATGATGAGGTTCATCACCTCGTTGGTGCCGGTCCATATCATGATGAGGCGGCAGTCACGTAGGGCGCGCTCTATGGGGTAAACGTTGGTGTAGCCGATGCCACCCATGACCTGCATGCAGTGGTTGATGACGTGCCAGGACATCTCGGTTGCGAACTTCTTGGACTCCGATACCATGCGGCGCGCCCTCCCCGCCGGTATCCCGCTGTCCAGCGCCCTCGCGGTGGCGTACACCAGGCCCCTGGCGGCGTCCAGCTCGGTTATGGACTCGGCGATCTTGAAGGAGACCGCCTGGAACTCCTTGATCCTCTGCCCGAACGCCATGCGCCGGGTGCTGTAGCGGGTCGCTACCTCCAGGGATGCCCGCGCCCCGCCCACGGCGCCGGCGGCGCTAGTTATACGTTCGGGCACCATCATGCGGTAGAATATACGGCCGGCACCGTTCTCCTCGCCGACCAGGTTCTCCGCCGGCACACGGGTGTCGCGGAACAGCACCCTGCCGGTGCCTCCGCCCCGGGCGCCCATCAGCCCGTACACGTGCTTGACCTCGACGTCGTCGTTGCGGTCCACCAGGAAGCAGGAGAGGCTGTTCCGGGGGTCCGCCGCGTCGGGGTCGGTCTTGGCATAGACCATGAAGTAATCCGCCCCCTCGGCGCCCACGATGAACCTCTTCTGCCCGTGGAGTATGTAGTGGTCTCCTTCCTTTCGGGCGGTGGTGGTGGCGCCGAAGAAGTCGGAGCCACCGCGGGGCTCGGTCAGGGCCTTCGAGCAGAATTTCTTTCCCTCGAGGGTGGGCTTCAGGTACCTCTCCTTCTGCTCCTCGTTGCCGAACTCGTTGATGCACTCCCCGACGATAGACACCAGGCCGTAGAGGCAGGAAGGGGGTATGCCCAGCGTGGCAATCTCCTCCAGGGCGATTATCTCGTCGGTCCACCCCAGGCCCCGCCCACCGTACTTCTCGGGGAACCGCAAGCCCAGGAGGTTCCTGCGCCCGGCCTCCTGGAGTATCTCCTTGGGGTACTGGATCTTCTCGGCGTCGAGGTCCAGTATGTACTGCCGGTCCACCGACCGGGCGAAATCCCTTGCTTCTTCCTGCAGGGATTTCTGCTCGTCGTTCATCAGGAAGTCAAACATGGCTCCTCCTAGTGGTAGATCTGCCCCGCGGGTTGCTCGTTTCCCCTCGCGGGAACCGTATCGGTCGATATTTATTATAGAATAGTCGCTAGCTTTAAGTGTAGGACGGGGGGGGAGGTAGGCGGAAGCGCGCGGACCGCGCTCCGCTGAAGGTGAGATGGCCTCGAAGAAGCAGAAAAAAAAGAAGAAAAAGCTCGCGGCCGGCGGGCAGAGGGCGACGTATGCCACGGGGAAAAAGGTAGAGCCGCCCGACGCCGAGAAGACCGGGGGGAAGGCGCCCGCCGGGAAGAAGGCCCCCGGGGCGGGGGCGAGGGACCGGCCGGAAGGCGGTCGGGGGGAGCAGTGGAACATCGTCCGGAGGGGTACCCTGGAGATGAAGGTATTCCTGGCGATAATGGCTCTACTGGCCCTGGGGGCTCTGCTGCAGTACCCCCTGTGGACCGATGTCGCAAACGAGCAGTACCAGGAACTGGGGGAGGAGTATCCGGCCCAGCTGAAGGAGTGGGAGAACAAGTACAAGACCAAGGAGGAGCGAAAGGAGCACGAGAAGGAGAAGCCGCAGGAGCCGAAGAAGCCGGTGTTCGGGGATTTCCTGCTCTACCAGGCCCTCATCCTCGTCCTCCAGGGCGCTATCTTCACCTTCCTGGCGATCAACGTGTCCCGGAGGACGGATATGGGGACGCCTGTCCTTGACAGGGCGCTATCGGGCGAGGGACGGCTCTCCGATGCCTGGGACATGCTGATAAACGCGGTGCCCTGGGGGATAGCCACCCTGGTGGTGCTGCTGTTGTCGACGATCACCGGGGAGGCGTTGGGCCTGGCGGGAGAAACCCGGATACAGGAGTATCCCGCCTGGAAGAGCTCACTGAACTTCATCAACCTGGCGATAAACAACCAGGTCCTGTTCGTGTTCCTCGCGGTGTCGGCGTTGGTCTGGATGTTCACCAGGAGCGGGCGCCTGAAGGTGGAGCCCCACTGGGCAGGAATCGTCGCCGCAACGCTTCTGGCTTTCGGTTACTTCTACATGATAAGCAGTTCGTCGGGCGACAAGGTCGTAATCGCCCTGGCCGGCTCGTTCTTCTTTGCACTATCGCTGGTGGGCATGCTGGGTTACCTTTACTGGAAGAAGGGGTTAGAATACTCTCTACTGGCCGGGATTGTTGCCCTCGGCCTTTACCCGTTTCTGGCGGTACTGATCACATGAGGAAGGGACGGAGAACCATCAGATGGCGATGACATTACAGGGGATAATCCTGTGCCTGGAGGAGTACTGGGCCCAGAGGGGCTACGTGCTCGCCCAGCCGTACGACCTGGAGGTGGGGGCGGGAACGTTCCACCCGGCGACCCTGCTCAGGTGCCTGGGTCCGGAGCCGTGGCGTGTCGCCTACGTTCAGCCGTCGCGGCGTCCCACGGACGGCCGCTACGGGGAGAACCCGAGCCGGGTGGGGCGGCATTTCCAGTTCCAGGTGATAGCGAAACCATCGCCGGACGACATCATTGAGCTTTACCTCCGGAGCCTTTTCGCGCTGGGGATCGAGGTGCGCGAGCACGATATCCGGTTCGTGGAGGACGACTGGGAGTCGCCTACGCTGGGAGCCTGGGGGCTCGGATGGGAGGTCTGGCTGGACGGCATGGAGATAACCCAGTTCACTTACTTCCAGCAGGTGGGTGGGTTCGACTGCCGGCCGGTGTCGGCGGAGATCACCTACGGCCTGGAGCGGATCGCGATGTACGTGCAGGACATCGACAGTATCTTCGACGTCGCCTGGAGTGAGGAGGTCTCCTACGGTGAGCTGTTCCGCCAAACGGAGGTCGAGATGTCGCGGTACGCGTTCGAGGAGGCGGACACCACACTGCTGTACCGTCTGTTCTCCGACTTCGAGGGCGAGTCGCGAGGGCTTGCCGAGAAGGGGCTCCTTTACCCCGCTTACGAGGCGTGCCTCAAGTGCTCTCACGTGTTCAACCTGCTGGACGCACGCGGCGCGATCAGCGTTACCGAACGGATATCTTTTATAGCCAGGGTGCGCGCTCTATCCCGCGCCTGCGCCCGGCTCTACCTGGAATGGCGCGAGGAGGAGGGCCACCCGCTGGCGGGGGCCTGGGCTTAGAAGGAAAACGGACGTGGATCTTCTGATTGAGATAGGAACTGAGGAACTGCCGGCCTCGGCGACCTACTCCGGTATCTCCCAGATAGAGGGCAGGCTCCCCGGGCTCCTGGAGGGCGCCAGGCTCGCCGCCGCCGGAACGGTTCGGGTGCTGGGGACGCCACGCCGCCTGGCCGCGGTTGTGACCGGGATTCCAGAGGTGGCATCACCCGAGGTGAGCAAGAAGAGAGGACCGCCGCTGGCCGCGGCGAAGGACGAAGACGGGTCGTGGACCAAGGCGGCGGTTGGCTTTGCCAGGTCGCAGGGCGCCCTGGTGGACGACCTGTCCGTCGAGGACACAACCAAGGGCAGCTACGTCTTCGCGGTGTCGTGGGTTGAGGGCGAGCCCGCCCTGGAGGTCCTGCCAAGCCTGCTGGCCGAGCTGGTGGGATCGCTCAGGTTCAAGAAGTCGATGCGCTGGGGAGATGGCGAGGCGCGGTTCAGCCGCCCCGTTCGCTGGCTGTTGGCGATAGCGGATGGAGAGGTGGTACCGTTCCGCTTCGGGGAACTGGAATCGTCCAACGTGACGTACGGCCACCGGTACCTCTCCAGCGGCGAGGTAATCGTTGATGGCCCGGATTCCTACGAGGGGCTGCTCGAGCGAGAGAAGGTGGTGGTCGACCAGGACCGCAGGCGTGCCATGATCCTCGAGTCCACAGAGGAGGCGTGCGCGGGGGAGGGTATGGTACCGGTCGTGGATGACGGCGTCCTGGAAGAGGTCATCCAGCTTGTCGAGTGGCCGGGTGTGCTACTGGGGCGATTTGACCGGCGGTTCCTTGACCTGCCGCGAGAGGTGCTGGTGCACGCCATGGAGGACCACCAGCGGTACTTCCCGGTGGAGGATTCGCAAGGAGCGTTACAGGCGGGGTTCCTGGCGGTTCAAAACGGCGACGCGGGCTGCGGAGAGCTTATAAGAAGGGGGCACGAGCGTGTACTTGCCGCTCGCCTCTCCGACGCGGAGTTCTTCTTCAAAGAGGACTTGAAGAGGCCGCTGGCCGACAGGGCCCGGGACCTGGAGCACGTGGTGTACCAGTCCGAACTGGGGAGCATGGCCGAGAAGTCCACGCGGCTATCGACGCTTGTGGGCAGGATCGGAGACTCCCTGGGCCTGGACGGTGATACCGTGGGAAGGGCCAGGCGGGCGGCTTCCCTCTCCAAGTGCGACCTGGTGACACATATGGTCGTGGAGTTCCCGGCGCTCCAGGGGGTAATGGGCTCTATCTATGCCGCGAGGTCCGGTGAGGACGAGAGGGTAGCGGAGGCTATCCGGGAGCAGTACCTCCCCCGGAGGACGGGGGACGCAATTCCCTGGAGCGTGGAGGGAGCGGCCCTGTCGCTTGCCGAGAAGGCGGACAACCTGGCGGCTTCGTTTGGCCTGGGGCACGTGCCCACGGGCTCCGAGGACCCTTACGCGCTCCGTCGGCAGGCCCTGGGGATGACGCTCATCATGATAGAGAGGGGGCTGCCGCTCTCGGTCGGCGAGATGGTGAGCTCATCGGCGGCCGAGCTGCAGTCGGAGTCGCACGGCTACTCATGGACCGCCGAAGCCGAGAGCGCGTTTGAGGAGTTCTTCTCCGGCAGGGAGAGGGTGTTCTTCACAGAGGCGGGGTACCGCTACGACCTGGTGGAGGCGGTGCTGGCGGTGGACTGGGACCGGCCGCTGTCGGTGAAGAAGCGGCTGGAGTCGCTGGCCAGGGCACGGGAGGAGGGGTTGTTGGAGCGCATGTACACTGCCTTTGAGCGCTGTCACAACCTGTCTCGCGGCCAGGAGACCGCGGAGGTGTCCGAGGAGCTTTTCACCGAGGATATCGAGAGGGAGGTCTTCGCTCTGGCGGGCGAGGCGGAGGTCAGGCTGATTGACGCGTGCCGGCGGCTCGATTTCGAGGCGGCGATTGCAGCCCTGGAGCCGGTCTGTGGGCCGGTCGACACGCTTTTCGACGATGTGCTGATAATGGACGAGGATCCCGGGATACGGGTTAACCGGTTGTCCCTGCTGGCTAGCATCGATGTGTTGTTCCACAGAATCGCCGATTTCTCGCTGCTGACCTGGGATTAGCGCACTCTGTCCCCTCCCCCCTCCGCCCCTTCCCCCCGCTGGGGGGAAGGTTGGGATGGGGGGTTCTGAGGGGGAGGGCTGGGGTGGATTCAATCCTCCCCCTACGAGGGGGAGGAGGAAAAAAAGGAACCAGGCACAAACGCAACAAGCAAAGCCAATGGTTTGTGTCAGAAGGGGGTATACGAGGTGGGCACAAAGTACGTCTATGACTTCGGAGAGGGAAACAGGGGGATGAAGAACCTGCTCGGCGGCAAGGGGGCGAACCTCGCCGAGATGAACGGCCTGGGGATACCGGTGCCGCCGGGTTTTACAATCACCACGGAGGCGTGTGCCTACTACTCGGAGAACGACGCGTACCCCCCGGGGCTCGAGGATGAGATATCCGGGCACCTCGACGCGCTGGAGCGGGACATGGGAAAGAAGTTCGGGGATGCGGACGACCCCCTGCTGGTGTCGGTAAGGTCCGGCGCTCGGGTGAGCATGCCGGGGATGATGGACACCGTGCTGAACCTGGGACTGAACGACCGGTCGGTGGTGGGGCTGGCCCGGCAGACCGGGAACGAGCGCTTCGCCTACGATTCCTACCGGAGGTTCATCCAGATGTTCTCCGAGGTTGTCATGGGCGTCGAGGGCGAGGGGGAGCGGAAGG
>JAHIPE010000083.1 GCA_018894655.1 Actinomycetota bacterium | reverse complement strand
GCCGGATATCAGCTTGATTCGCTCGAAGATGTCCAGCCCCTGCCGGTAGCCGCCAAGGAGGTACCGGTCCCCGACGGTGCCGTATATCCAGGTGCCGGTTCCGAACTTCAGCTTACCCATCTCGCCCTCCTTCGACGGCGTTTGCACTCGGCTTGCAATAATATCTTCGCCAATTATATCTCTCTTGGCACGTCAGGAGGCGGCTCGCGCGCGCCATTCCACTCCCGACCCGACCGCCACGCCCCGTTGCGTCACGCTGGCGGTGGGGCCGCGTTGCTGGTACTATCTTGCCTTGTGGAAACGGTAGCAGTCGCCCGCGGGGCGCGAGAATAGGAGTACCTGGTGAACCTGGGACGGTTGCTTAGAAGGCCGATGGGGATCGACAACGGGAACGGGCCGCCCCGTTACCCGGTCAAGGAGGCGCTGGCCAGGGTTAGGCGCCTCATCTACCGGGGCAACAAGAGGGAGTGCTCCTGCTGCGGCGGGACGTTCTCGCTCTTCCTCTTCTCGCCTTACATGTCCGCGCTCTGCCCCAACTGCCTTTCCACGGAACGTTACCGGCTGCTGTGCCGGTACCTTCGGGACGAGACCGACTTCGGCTCGCGGGAGGTCAGCCTCCTGGACATCGCGCCGACGTGGTCTTTCCAGGAGTTCTGCCGCTCTTACGAGAACGTGGAGTACCTCTCTGTTGATATCGCCTCGCCGCTGGCGATGCACCTCATGGACATAACAGACATTGATTTCAACGACTCGCGTTTCGACCGTATCATCTGCTACCACGTGCTGGAGCACGTCGACGAAGACATGAAGGCCCTTCGCGAGCTATGCCGGGTCCTGAAACCGGGAGGGTGGGCGATTATCCAGGTCCCGATAGCTGTAGAGAAGACGGTCGAGCGGTCCGAACTCACGGAAGAGGAGGCCGAGAATCTACTTCGCTTCGACGACCACCGGCGGGCCTACGGCAAGGACTTCGCCGAACTCTTGGAGTCAGCGGGTTTTATCGTGGAGGTGGTGCCGTTCGTGAAGCGGTTCACCACCGAGGAGATCAAGCGTTACGGGCTGGACGAAACGGAAGACCTCTACCTCTGCAGGAAGTAGCGCCGACGCCAAGCGGTTTGCGATTTTCCAGCGAATTCCTGATAGAATAAACGCCTGTAATTTCGCATTGCGAAGAAACGCAAGGAGGAGGTAGCCGTGGCAACCGCAGTAATAGTCGACTACTTGAGGACCCCGTTCTCCCGGTCGAGGCCGAACAAACCGGAGAGGGACGCGTTCAACAACCTGAGAATGGATGAGGCCCTGTCGGTCATCATCAAGGAGCTCCTGTCCCGGAACAACGTAGAGCCCGAGGAGGTGGACGACCTCCTGACCGGGTGCGCCATGCAGATGCGCGAGAACTACCTCATGGGGGGCAGGACCATCGCCATGCTGGCGGGTTTCCCGTTCAACGTCCCGGCGAAGGGCATGGACCGGGTCTGCATCTCGGGCATGAGCGCCATCCACGAGGGCGCGATGGAGATAATGCTCGGCTACTCCGACACCGTTATCGCCAGCGGAATGGAGCACATGACCCATGTCGCCCTTGACCCCCGGTACAACCCGGACCTCCTGGCCGTCAACCCCAGGTTTTTCTCCGATGAGAAGATGAAGAAGTACGACCTGGCCACCGCGCTGAGCATGGGGCTCACCGCCGAGAAGCTCTTCTCGATCACCGACTTCACCAGGGAGGAGATGGACAAGTGGTCCCTGGGCAGCCATCAGAAAGCGGCCAGGGGGGTTGAGGACGGGTTCTTTACCGGCGAGATAATGCCGTTCGAGGTTACCCTGGACAGCGGCGAGACGGAACTGGTTGCAAACGACCTCTCCATCCGGCCCGACACGACGATGGAGAGCCTGGCCGAGCTTAAGCCGGCGTTCAATCCGGAAGGGGAGATAACCGCGGGCAACTCCTCGCCGCTAAACGCCGGTGCGGCATCGGTGCTGCTGATGAGCGAGGAGAAGGCGAAATCCCTGGGCCTCGAGCCTATGGCCAAGATCGTATCGCTGGGCTGGGCCGGGGTAGACCCCAGCCTCATGGGCACTGGTCCTGTCCCCGCCAGCAAGATGGCCCTGGAGAAGGCCGGCGTAAAGGCCGACGAGATCGACTTCTGGGAGATAAACGAGGCGTTCTCCATTGTGGCCATGTACGGCATCAAGGAGCTCGGCCTGGACGCCGACAAGGTGAACATCCACGGGGGAGCCGTGGCCATCGGGCACCCGCTGGCCGCCTCGGGCCCCCGGCTAACCGGGACCATGGCAAGGATCCTCAAGGAGGAGGGCGGCAAGTACGGCTCGGCTACGCTGTGCGGCGGCGGCGGCCAGGGCGGCACCATTATCCTCGAGGCAATGTAGCAGGAGTACGCGGAACGTTTAAGAGGCGGCCCTTTCGGGCCGCCTCTTTCTTTCGTGAACGGGGCGACGGACCGATCAGCCGGGATGTTTACGCCGCGTCTCTCAGGCACGGACCCCCACCAAACTCTTGAGCCGCGTCTCTCAGGCGCGGATCTGTTGTCGCCACGGGTGCGGCCTGAGAGACTGGGTTAAATGGAAGCGATCGATGGTGCCAGGGGCGGGACTCGAACCCGCATGGCCGAAGCCGGGAAATTTTAAGTCTCCTGTGTATACCAGTTCCACCACCCTGGCGTTTTCAACTCACTGTCTATAACGACATCCTGATGCCGGCGCTACAGGAACATCACTGCTTGCGCTTAACCTTACACATAAGGCCGACTACCAGCAACCACACTCGCTGTGTCAACAGGCCACCGTTCTCTAAGAGATTTCCCGGTACAGGTCGATGACGAGGCCGTCCAGGATATCCTTTTCACTGACCAGCATCTCGTCCGGCCCGACCAGGTCCATGACCGCCCTCAGGACCGCGACGCCCCCGATGATGATATCCGCCCGCCCGGGCTCGAGGCCCATGACGCTTTTCCTTTCCTCCACCGGCACCGAGGCGAGCCGCGTGAATATCTCCTCCACGTCCCGGCGCGAGAGAGTGGAGTGATGTATTTTCTCTGTCCTGTACTCCCCAAGCCCCTGCCTTATCGCCGAAACGGTGGTGACTGTTCCCGCGAGCCCGATGACCAGCGATGGACGCTCCGGCAGGATAGCGTCGATCACCGGCTTCAGGCGGCCGAGTATGTGCGACTCCATCCTTCCCACCCCGACGGGTGACGGCGGGTCGCCTCTAAGGAACCGCTCGCTCATCCTCACGCAGCCGACGTCAACACTGCGCGTGGCGGTGATTAGGAATTCGCACCCCCCACCCCAACCCTCCCCCTCAAGGGGGGAGGGACATGGGAGGGGCGACCCCACGATCAGTTCGGTGCTGCCGCCGCCTATGTCGAAGACGAGAACCGGTCCCGCCTGCTCCTCCGCCAGCTCCCCCGCGAGGTCGGACAGCGCGCCCAGGAAGCTCATCCGCGCCTCCTTTTCGCCGTGCAGGACACTGGGCCTCTCGCCGATGACCTCCTCCGCCATATCAAGGAACCCGGGCCCGTTGGTGCAATCGCGAACAGCGCTCGTCGCCGCGGCGCTTGTCCGTGCAGGCTCTAGCGGTCGCATAACGTCCCGGTATACCTCCAGCGCGGCCAGCGTTCGCTCCACCGCCTCCGGCGCAAGCAGCCCCGTCTCGTCCACCCGTTCCCCCAGCCTGGTTATCACCATGCGTCGATCGAGCGTCTCCGTCCTCTCGCCATCGCAATCGGCTACGAGCAGCCGGGTCGAGTTCGTACCTATGTCAATCGACGCAAGCCGGAGGGATTTCCTCACACCAGTTTCCCGCCCTTTCCCGTAGTCTCTCAAGGCACCACTGCCCTACTAAGCCCCGCCCGCTGGCCAACTGGTATGAGAGGTGAGCGTGGAGGCATTTTACCGTGCCTCTGCGACCCCCGGCCACACCACGCCGGCCCAGCTTGTCCGCGAAACCGTCACCAAGAGCCGATCGCGCCAGCGTGTCCTGGACGCGGGCGAACCGCTCGTCCTCCTCCATGTACCGCCCTGCCAACTCCCGGTCCGACTCCAGCCGGCAATCGAACTCCTTCGCCGCTCCCTCGCTCTCGAGCCTGCCCATCTCCCTCGCCGCGTACGGACAGGAAAGCCAGATGATGGGCGGTAGCGCGCGACCGGGCCGCCCGAGCGGGACGGTAAGTATTACCGCGGGCCTCCCGTGAGGACAGCGAAGCGCCACCAGGACGTCCCCCCTCGGCGTCCTGCCCAACTGCCGCCGGATCACCCGGAGGTCGGTCGGCATCGCGTTTTCCAGATGGGTGAACTCGCTTCGAACCAGACCGGGCAGTTCATCAAGCCCACAGGTGTTGTCCTCCGCTACTACCACACGCTCCCCCAGTCCCGCCGCTCCGGCGGTAGCGATCCCCGCCAGCGCCACCCACCGGCCCGGCCGGCCCGCAACCTCACTGGTAGACCACTGTCACCAGAGCGATCCTCCAGCTGTCCTTCTCCCTGGCGAAAGCCGCCTCCACCAGGCTACGGCCGCCCGCGCCGTACTCAATGTACCCACTGGCGCCGGCGGCTGTCCCGTCCACGCTGTACCGGCTGAACTTGTACCGCTCTACGTCGCGGAACAGCAGGCTGTTCTTTCTGCTGTTCGCCACGAACTCGTCGAGCGACACCTCCTTCTTCAGGCTCTCGCAGAGGTAGCCGTAGGCGCGCTCGTCCGACTTGCGACTCAAGAGCTCGAGATACTCCTGGAGGACCATGCAGGGGTTTGACGGGTCCGGGAGTGCCCGGGTGCCGGCCGCAGACAGGCTGCCCAGGTCGAAACGCGCTGGGCTGACTTGCTCCCCCGTACTGAAAACGAAGCGGTAGGTAACAAACCCGGCGCATAGGATTATTACAATGAACGCTACCAGCAGGGCACGCCCGTAGAACCTGCGATCGTAGCTACGTGGTTCTTCCGCCTGGGCCAACGGGTTTAACACGTGGTACCTGGTTTCGTCGGTCCTCGTTACCAGGGTTGCTCAATCCCAGAACGAGTCCGGGTCTTTCTTTTGTTCCTGCCCCTTCTTGTCGACGTCTCCCTCGAAGAAGAACGAGTGTAGCTCCTCCTGTGACGTTGACCCCTGCTTCGGCGTTTCGCCCGGCCCTTTCTCCCCCTCGACGGTGACGCCTTCCTCTGCCTCCGGCTCAAGTTCTATATCCTCACCCGGCACGGCCGCGGGCGCTGGCGGCTCCTCCGCCGGTAATGGGGAAGAGGTTTCCTGCTCCTCGATCTCGGCCGCGGGGGCTTCATCAAACGGCCACTCGGTTCCCGCTCCGAGTTCCGGTTCCTCGTGGGGGGCAACGGAAACATCCGTCGGTGCTTCTTCCGGCACGGCCTCTACCTCACCGGCGGGCTCATCATGAGCAACGGGCACTTCCGGCCGTCCCATCAGTTCCTGGTACTCTTCCGGCAAGATGTAATCCTCTTCGGTTACGTGTTCCGGCCGCACCTGCTCCATCATGCCATCGCCTTCGGTGAAACCCCCTGGAAAGTCCTCCGCGCCCACTGGAGCCGCCTCCACGTCGGTTAGCGGCACACTGGGTGCCTGCGGCTGTGGCGCTACCTCCGGCGGCGCTTCGACCTCCCAAGGCGGTACCTCAGCCGGTTCCTCGTCCTGGGCCGTGAACTCCGCTACCTCCGGCGGCCCGTACTCCGGCGGCGCTTCTGTCTCTGGTGCGCCCTCCGCGGGTGGAGCCTCGGATGGTGGCGGCTCCTCGTAGGCCGGGGGTGGGCCTGGAATCACCGGCTCCTTGTAGGCTGGTGGCGCTTCCTGGAAAGCCGGCGGTGCCTCCTCGTAAGCCGGGGGGGCCGGGGGGGGTGCCGGTGCTTCAAACGTTGGCGGTGCCTCCGGCGGCGGGGCTACGGTTGGTGGTGCCTCCACGTAAGCCGGCGGTGCCTCCTCGTAAGCCGGTGGGGCAGCGGGGGGTGCCGGTGCTTCAAACGTTGGCGGTGCCTCCGGCGGCGGGGCTACGGTTGGTGGTG
>JAHIPE010000082.1 GCA_018894655.1 Actinomycetota bacterium | reverse complement strand
GGACTGAGCAGCGATTAAGCCGTGAGGCACTGGCGGAGACACGGATGAAGCTTGCGACGCGAGGACCCCAGGCAGAGGAGAAGAGATGACCAGGGTAATACTTGTAAGGCACGGGAGGACCGCCTGGCACGCCGAGGGGCGTTACACGGGAATCACCGACATACCTCTGGATGAGATGGGACGCACACAGGCGAAGTCGGTCGCCGTGAGGTTACACGACGTAGAGATCGACCGGGTCTACTCGAGCCCGCTTTCCCGATGCCTCGAACTGGCCGAAACCGTCGCGGGCGACCACGGGATTCCGGTGGAGGTCGACGAGCGCCTGCGTGAGATCAACCTGGGGCGGTGGGATGGGGAGACTTACAAGGAGATATTCGAGAAGGACGGGGACCTGGTCCAACAGTGGACCCGGGACCCCTCCCTGGTAAACGTTCCCGGCGGGGAGTCGCTTGCCGAAGTGCAGGAGCGCACGGTTGACTGGCTCAAGGTGATGTTAGCCCGATACCCGGATTGCACTATACTGGCGTCAAGCCACGGAGGCGCCATCCGCGCTCTCATCGCCGGTGTCATCGGCCTTCACATCTCGCGGTTGTTCCGTCTCACCATCGATCTCGCGTCGATATCAGTGCTCGACTACCAGGGCGAGTTCTCCAGCCTGGGGCTGCTCAACGAAACGGGCCACCTGCATCCGGAGGGGTCAAGCCTCTAAGCGGTGTCAGAGGCAACGACGTGCTACAATCAACTGGGGGTAGTCGGACGGGTGGTCGCGGGGCCTTTCAGCCTCGAGGAAAGTCCGGACTCCACAGGGCAGGGTGCTGGATAACGTCCAGGCGGGGCGACCCGACGGAAAGCGCCACAGAAAAGGAAATACCAGCCACCCGGGCCCGGAAACGGGTCATGCGGTGAGCGGGTCAAGCTGAAACGGTGGTGTAAGAGACCACCAGCGGTCCGGTGACGGGCCGGCTTGGCAAGCCCCACCCGGAGCGATGCCAAATAGGGGAGGACGCGGTGGCCCGCCGCGCTACAACTCCCGGGTAGGCAGCATGAGGCCCGTGGCAACGCGGGTCCCAGATAGATGGCCACCACCGCCCTTTCGGGGGCGGTACAGAATCCGGCTTACAGGCCGGCTATCCCCACACCCTCTATCATCTGCGCCGCCCAACCGTGGTATCCCTTGAGCGCGGAACTCAGTCCGCGTCCCCTCCCGATACCGTCACGGCTAGACCTGGACCTTGATGGGTTAGCCGCCGTTGGTCGATGTCGCCGGTTCTTTGATAAGATACTAGCGAGGGTACCATGGGCGGTGAGCAACTCGACCGTTGATAGAGTGGCTACCAAAAAGCGGTTACTATCCTGTGCCTGCTTCGAGTTCGTCTTGAGGGATTTCCGCCCGCCGGAGTGAGAGGAGGCCGTATGACCAGGCCACTTAAAGTTGGTCTTGTTCCTGCCAGCCGTACTATCTTCGACCAGGAACTCGCGGTGAAGGTGAGAGGCGACGTGATCGAGGCCCTCCGGGACGCCGGCCTCGAGGTGGTGGCTCCGGGCGAGGGGCTCACCGAGAACGGGCTGGTGCAGACCCCGGCGGAGGCCGAGAGAGTCGGCAGGTTGTTCGACCAGGAAGGCGTCAGTGGCGTGGTGGTCGGCGCCTTGAACTTCGGCAACGAGGTGCCGGCGGCCCTGGCGGCCGTTCACGGGCCGGACAAGCGTCCAGTGATGGTGTTCGGGGTGGGCGAGGAGGGCGAGCTGACCAGGCAGGCAAGCCGTCGCGACTCGTTCTGCGGGTTGATCTCCATTGCGACCGCGCTGAGGCACCGGGAGGCCAGGTTCGTCTTCCCCCGGCGAGCCGTCTGTTTCCCTGACGACGCCGAGTTTCGCCTTGCCATCTTCGAGTTCGGAAACGTCTGCCGGGCGGTCGCGGAAGCGAGAGGCGCCGTCTACGGCCTTTTCGGGCCCAGGCCGGAGGAGTTCGAGACCTGCGCCTTCGATGAGCTATCGCTCTTGAGAAAGCTCGGCATCCGGGTGGTGCCGGTGCCGCTGACCACGCTCTTCTCCCTTGCCGCCGCGGTCCCTGTGGAGGTCGAGCGGGAGATAGCGAAGGATATGAAGGGGAGTGTCGACTGCTCTAGGGTCTCGGAGAGTGACCTGGCGAAGATGGCCCGACTGGAGGCGGCCCTGGACGGCATCATCGAGGAGCGAGGGCTAAGTGGGCTGGCCCTGCAGTGCTGGACCTCGATCCAGGACGACTACGGCGTGAGCCCCTGCTTCGTGATGTCCAGGCTCACTGACAGGGGGGTCCCCTGTGCCTGTGAGGTTGACATCCACGGGACGCTCAGCATGCACCTGCTATCGCTGGTGGCGGGCTCCACCGCGGGTCTTGCCGATTGGAACAACCGGCATTACCGCGCGGCGGACGTGTTCTCGGCGTGGCACTGCGGCGTCTTCCCCCCATCGCTCTGTTCGGGCGAGAAGAGGCTTTCCTACCACAACATCCTGGCCGATTCCACCGGCACCGCCGTGGGCAAGTTCGGGACCGTGGAGTCGCGGCTAGACGGTGGGCCGGTCACGATGATGCGGGTTACCGAACACCCCTGGGACACCTGGCCGGTGCTCATCGCGGAAGGGGATGTCGTGGACGTGCCGGGCGATCCGCCGGGGAGCCACGGGTGGGTGCGGGTATCGGACCTCGACCAGTTGTATGCGGAGGTCCTGCGGGGCTTTCCCCACCACACCGCGATCGCCGCCGGTCACGTGGGGGGAGCGCTCATGGCGGCGGCTTACTTCCTGGGCCTGGACCCGGTAGCCCCGCTTTCGCTCGAGCCGGGCCAACTGGAGATCGGCCCCGACTACTAAACGTCAACCAGTGGGGTAAGGTGTTAGACAGATGGCAAAATCCCCCGGCTAAGCACAGAACACCTGACCCCTCCGGCCAAACAAATATTCGAGAAGCAAAACAGTGGGAGGGAGGTCGATTGAATTGACAACCGAAAAACCGCCGTCAAAGGTAATCCACTACAGGGACGTTCCCGCGGAGCCGTTCGGGGACGAGGCGCCGGGGGTGAAGATACGCCTAATGATAGACCGGGAGCGTGACGGAGCGCCGACGTACATCCTCAGGATGATAGAGGTCGACCCGGGCGGTAACACCCCCGACCACGACCACCCGTTCGAGCACGAGAACTTCGTGGTTGCCGGAAACGGTGAGGTGATGATCGACGGTGAGTGGAGAGAGGTGGCCGAAGGCGACGTCATCTTCGTACCGCCGGGGGTCCGCCACCAGTACCGGAATACCGGCGATTCAGTGTTCAGGTTCCTCTGCGGCATACCTGCTAACACTCCTTGAGCCGGGGCTTCAGTCCCGGTCCCGGGTAAGCGGGGATGGCCCGTGCGTTTGATGGGGCCTGGCCCTTTTTGCACGGCTGCTTATCCCCTCCGGTTCCCTCTCCCCGGCGGGGGAGAGGGTTAGGGTGAGGGGGGCGGCAACCCATCCAGCCAGGCGCGGATGCGCGTGCCGTACTCGGCCGTTCCCTGAAACATAGTCAAATATCTCATCCAACCTGTTTCAGTTGACGCTTCATCGAGGTCTGCCTGCTGAGACCAGCAGGTCTTACGTCCTCTCCACGTCCGTTTACCCTCTCCGTGGAACTCACGGCGAGCATCAGTTGGCATTGGAGGATTGGTTTTCTCCTCGAAGCCATACTACGGTTATCAACTTACAGTAGTGCAACGACATGTTTTTCGCCCTTGCCCTGTCAGATACATTTAGATAGATATCCATATTCTTCCATGTTTCAGTCAACTGCTGAAGACCCCGCCCCGCGCACGACGATGAGTTCCGGTTATTAAATTGTGGCCATCGATAATATAATCACATGTGAGGCAACCCGAGGGAACTGGAAACGGATTCCTGCCGAGTTGGGGGAATTGATGCCCGAGAAACGTATAAAGGAACCGAAGGGGAAAGAAAAGGGACTCGTGGTGATCCCCGGAGATGGGGGGGTCCCGGATTCCCTTGTGCAGGAGGCGCAGGGTTCGCCCGAGGCGCTGGAGTGGATCTGCGACTACTACATCCCCAGGATCTATAACTACGTGCTGAAGAGGGTTGGGAGGGTGCAGGACGCGGAGGACGTGACGTCGATAGTGTTCGAGAAGGTTCTTCTGAACCTGGGATCGTTCGACGGCGCGAAGGCCTCTTTCTCGACCTGGATATACAGGATAGCCACGAACTGCGTAACCGATTTCTACCGCAGCGGGGGGAGAAGGAAGGAAATCCCGCTGGAGGAGGTGAGGGCCGGAAGGAGCCACCTGGCTGATGCTGACATCGAACGGGTGGACCTCTCCATGGCCCTGGTCGAGTTGCTGAGGGAGTTGCCCTCGAAGTACCAGGAGGCGCTCGCGCTCAGGTACTTCGCCGGGATGAGAGTGCAGGAGGTGGCTGAGGCCCTCGGTATAACCGAGGGCGCGGCCTCCAAGAGGATCTTGAGGGGCCTGGACGAACTGAAAGAGTTAGCCGCCGCGGGGCCGCTTGGCAGCCTGCTCTGAGGCGGAAAAAGGCTGGAGATAGTAACTGTGTTCAATAAAAGAGCCAAGAGGCGAAGAGGAAAAGCGGTTGACGAGGGGTTTGACGCCGGCCATCCCATGGCGGCAGTCATGCGCTCCCTGCAGCCTGCTGATGTCGAGATGGACCGGGAGGCCCGCGAGCGGTTGATGGGTCACCTGTTCTCGGTCCAGAGGAGAATG
>JAHIPE010000081.1 GCA_018894655.1 Actinomycetota bacterium | reverse complement strand
GAGGGCGGTCTCTCAGGCCGCCCTTGTGTGGACGAAGCCGCGCCTGAGAGACGCGGCTCAAGAAATAGACCGTTTGAGGGCGGTCGGAGAGGCCGCCCGGAAGCTACTCCGTTTGAGGGCGGTCTCTCAGGCCGCCCTTGTGTGGACGAAGCCGCGCCTGAGAGACGCGGCTCAAGAAATAGACCGTTTGAGGGCGGTCTCTCAGGCCGCCCTTGTGTGGACGAAGCCGCGCCTGAGAGACGCGGCTCAAGAAATAGACCGTTTGAGGGCGGTCGGAGAGGCCGCCCGAACGGGCGCGGCGGCGAGACACCCCTTGTGGAGGTCCGTAACGTGTCCTACGTGTACGGTGACGGGACCGAGGCCCTCAAGGGAATCGACCTCACCGTGGCCCCCGGTGAGTTCATCGCCGTCATCGGCGAGAACGGATCGGGAAAAAGCACGCTGGTCAAGCACTTCAACGGGCTCCTGAAGCCAGGCAGGGGCAAGGTCCTGCTCGACGGCAAGAGCACCAAGGGACAGGAGGTCGCGCGCCTGGCCAGGACCTGCGGAATGCTGGGGCAGAACCCCAACAACCAGCTGGTCGCCGACACCACAGGGGAGGAGATCGAGGCGACGCTGGAGGCGCTGGAGATACCGGAGGAGTCCCGCGCCCGCCTCACCGACGGCGTCCTCCAACTGCTGGAGCTCGAGCCTTTCCTGGATGACGACCCCCGGGACCTCTCCTGCGGGGAGAGGGAGCGGGTGGCCCTGGCCTCTGTCCTGGTGTACGAGCCGAGGCTGCTGGTGCTGGACGAGCCGACCAGGGGCGTGGACCAGGAGACCAAGAACAGGCTCGCCGGCTACCTGGCGGAGTACCACTTCCGGGGCAACGCGGTGGTGCTGGTGACCCACGACCTGGAGTTCGCCGCCTCCTGCTGCGAGCGGGTTATCCTCATGGGGGACGGGCGGATCCTGGCGGACGGTGACAAGCACCGTGTGCTGTCTGAATCCCTCTTCTTCACCACCCAGTTCAACAAGACGTTCCGGGAGGCCGCCCCCGGCGTGGTGACCGGCGAGGAGGCCGCCCGGGCACTGGAGGCGCTCAGGTGAAGAAGTCGATCTTCGCCCTCATACTGCTGCTGCTTTTCGTGGGCCTGTGGGCCGCGGGGGATTTTCTGGACATCAGCGGCCTGAACAACCTGGGCCTCATGACCCTGGTGGGGGTGGCCCTGGTGCTTGCCTACTGCTACCTGCGTTTCGAGGAATCCGGCTCCGACACCAAGATCGTGGCTGTTATCGGCACTTTGGCCGCGCTCTCGGTGGCGGGTAGGGTCCTGTTCGCGGTGATACCGAACGTCCAGCCCTCCACCTTCATCATCATCGTGAGCGGGTACGTGTTCGGCCCGATGGCGGGCTTCATGGTGGGGTCCACGACCGCCCTGGTCTCCAATATCTTCCTGGGCCACGGGCCGTGGACGCTGTGGCAGATGCTTGCCTGGGGGCTGGCCGGGCTCGCGTCCGGGTCGCTTGGACCGAAGCGCCGCCTGGAAGGGCGATGGAAACTCGCACTCTACTGCGCCGCATGGGGGTTCTTCTACGGATGGATCGTCAACGCTTATTTCGTCCTTGGGTTCGTGCACCCCTTGAGCGTCAGGTCGGTCGTTGCCGCTTACGGGATGGGGCTCTGGTTCGACCTCTTCCACGCGGCGGGCAACTTCGCGTTCGCTTTCTTGCTCGGCCCGGCGCTGGTGGCGATGCTCAGGCGCTACCGCTCCCGCTTCCTCTTCGAGTCGGAGCCGGCGCGCATACCGGAGGGCGCTGAAACGGGTAGAAGCTGTTAAAATATGAGTATGAAAAGGAATATCGCCGCACTGTTCATAGCGACAGCGTTGCTGGCCTCGGTGGCGGCCCCGGTGCTTAGGCCGGGTAGCGCCCGTGTTGCCGCCGCGGGAGGTCACGTCCAGAGGGCCTTGGACTACCTGAGGGGCAGGCAGAAGACCGACGGCGGGTTCGCCGAGCCGGGGCGGGACTCGTCCGACCAGCTTACCGGGTGGGTGGTGAGCGCCATCGCCGCCGGCGGCGAAGACCCCAACTCCTGGCGCGTGGCGGGGAAATCGCCTCTCGACTACCTCTCCTCCAACGCCGGGAACTGGACCAGCCTCGCCGACCTGGAGAGAAGCTGCCTGGCGGTAAGCTCGACCGGGGCCGATCCGCGTTCTTTCGGGGGGCGCAACCTGGTGGCTGAGATATCGGGGCAGATAAAGAGCGACGGCCACCTGGGCACTATGATCAACGACCACTGCTGGGGGCTCATCGCCCTGGCCGCCGCCGGTGAGCCGATCCCCGTGGGCTGCCGGAGCTGGCTCGTCTCCATGCAGAACATCGACGGCGGATTCAGTTTTGCCGAGGAGTCGGCCAGCGACCCGGACGACACCGGGGCCGCCATGCAGGCGCTTGTCGCCGCGGGGGAGAGCCCGGACGGCAACGCCTTGGAGCGGGCCGCTTCCTACCTGCGATTCTGCCAGTCATCGGACGGGGGCTTCCGCTGGCAGTCGACCTCCTCCAACGTGGCTTCCACCGCTTGGGCGGTGCAGGGCTTGTCCGCCGCCGGGGAGGACGCGGACTCGACGGTATGGAGGAAGTCGGGGAACACCCCGCTTGATTTCCTGAGAAAGATGCAGCAGGCCGACGGGCATATCAAGTACAGCGGCGCCAGCGACTCCAACCCGGCGTGGATGACCGCCGAGGCGATCCCGGCGCTCCTGAAGAGGCCCTATCCGCTGAACTACGCACCGAAGGCACCGGACAGCGGGGTGCCAAGCGATAGCAGCGACAGCCCCCGGACCCCCACCACGGCAACCGACCACGTTGTCAGTGAATGGACGGGCGTAACGGATGAAGCGTTGGTGACCTTCCCGGGTGACGTGCCGGGAGAGGAGAGCGCGCCGGAGGTCGCT
>JAHIPE010000080.1 GCA_018894655.1 Actinomycetota bacterium | reverse complement strand
GGTAAACTCCTCGGAGCGCATCGGCACCCCTATCTCCTCGCCCGCGCCGCGGATATACGCCTGGGCGATGCTCTCCCCGGGGGTCCCCGGCAGTCGCCGGTGGGCGGCAAGCTTCGCGATGTGGTTGTACGCCCGGTGGCCGTCGAAGTGCTCGTGCATGACCCCGTGATTATATACGAAAACGCTACAATGTCGCGTTTTGCCAAAGATTGGTAGCAATGTTGCGTTTGGTACCTGGTACCATCTTGCGTTTTTTGCGTATAATCTCCCCATGCGAAGAATATTGAAGGTCACCGTGGTTGTCTCACTGGCGGCGGCGCTTGCGGCCGTTCCCCTCGCCTGCGGCGATAGCAACGGGGGCAACGGTGACGGCAGCGACAAGAACTACGTCGCCCGCGAGGCGATAACCGGGGCCCTCGAGAGCGAAAAGGAGCTCGACTCGAGCGCCCTGGACGTCATCGCAAGGGTCAAAGCGGGCCAGTACGACCTCCGGGAAGGACTGGACGACGTCGTCGACCAGACCAGGGTCCTGACGTCACTTATCATCGACGTGGCCGCTCCGGATAAGCCACCGGATACGAACCTGGCGGAGGTCCAAGCGCTCACCGAGGAGTACCTCCGAAACAGGGTGCACCAGCTGGAGCGAGCCCTCTCGGCGCAGTCCGGCGAGGAGTTGGAGTCCCTGTACATGGCCGACAAGGCTGAGCTGGACGGTACGCGAAATCAGATCACCCGGCTTCTTATCATATACAGCCCGGACCTGGAGAAGACTATTCAGTGACTTGACCCCATGTTATTAACCTATGTTTGATATACTGATACGGATTTTCCCAGAGCAAAGGTAACAGTACGGTCAGTCATGCGCAATTCATTTGCACCCGACTCGGAGGTATTCGAATGGAGGTGAGTCCCGCTACCGTCAACCCTCTACGCTATCAACTGAGTTAGGAGGTTCACGTATGATAGGCAAGGTTGCTATTACCGGCCTTGGCTACACCGAGTTCAGCGCTACGTCACCCGGGACATCTTTCCGGGAACTGACCTACGAGGCTGCGGTCAAGGCCTACAACGAGGTGGGAATTGAACCGAAGGATATCGACACGTTCGTCTGTACCTCCGAGGACTTCTGCGAAGGTTACAGCATCTCCGACGAGTACTGCAACGACCAGGTCGGAGGGATACTGAAGCCGGTCCAGACAATAACCGGTGATGCCATCCACAGTCTGGCCACCGGCGTGATGCTGGTTCTTACCGGCGGATTCGACATCGTGGTCGTGCAGGCCCTGTCCAAGTTGTCGAACATGAAGACCGTCCCCAACTTGGTCAACTTCGCGCTCGACCCGGTTCTCAACAGGCCGCTCGACGAGCATTACAGCTTCGTCTCCGGCCTGGGCATGAACCGCTTTCTCCACGACGGCAAGGCGACTCGAGAGCAATGCGCCCAGGTCGTGGTCAAGAACCGCGCCAACGCCCTTTCAAACCCGGTGGCGGCCTACGGGGCCGACCTCACCGTGGACAACGTTCTCGACTCCGAGCCCGTCTCCCTGCCGGTCCGCCTTCTGGACCTGGCCCAGGTGGCGGACGGCGCCATCGTGTTCGTGCTGGCAAGCGAGAAGGTCACCGGCTCTCTCACCGACAACCCCATCTGGATAAAGGGCGTGGGTTGGTCAAGCGATTCACCTTCCCTGGAGTCGAGGGACTGGGGGAACTCGGTGGCCACAAGGCTCGCCGGGGACATGGCTTACAAGATGGCCGGAGTTCGGTACCCCGCTAAGGAGATCGACCTGGCGGAGGTGACCGACGAGGTCTCCTATAAAGAACTCGAGCACATCGAAGCGCTGAGGCTTTTCGAGCCCGGGCGCGCCGGCCTCGCGCTCGAGGACGGGCGCACCACCAGTGAGGGCGACCTCCCCGTTAACGTATCCGGGGGCGACCTCGGAGTGGGTCACCTGTTTGAGGCCGCCGGCGCCCAGAAGGTAATGGAGTTGGTGCTCCAGCTCCGGGGGACCGCGGGAAGCAGGCAGGTGGCGGACGCCCACAAGGGCCTGGCGCAGGTCTGGCGGGGAGAGCCGACCACCTCGGCCGCGGTCGCCGTGCTCGCCAATCAGTAAGGAGGTGTGATCAGTGGGTCAAAAAGTCGCGATAGTGGGCGCGGGGATAACCAAGTTCGTCAGCCGCGCCCAGGAAACCGGAAAAGAGCTCGCGTGGCAGGCATCCAAGATGGCGCTTGATTCATGCGGGCTGACGCTCAACGACATGGAATCCGTGAGCCTTGGATCCGCCCCCGACGCCTTCGACGGAGTGCACATGAAAGGCGAGTACCTGCGGGATGGCTCCGGCGGCTGGCGTAAGCCGTACATGCGCCATTTCGTGGGAGGAGGCACCGGGGTGTTCGCGCCGATACACGGGTGGTTCCACGTGGCATCGGGAATGTTCGACACCTGCCTGGTGGTCTGCTCCGAGAAGATGTCGTCCGTTTATCCTCACCCCCAGGGCGCGTTCACAACGATATTCGACCACACCACCGAGCAGGCTCTCGACCCCACGCTCATCTGGATCTTCGCCCTGGAGTACAACCGGTACATGGAGACCTACGGTCTGACCAAGGCGGACATAGCCCCGGTATCGGTCAAGAACAAGAAGAACGCCATGGATCACCCGTCGGCACAGCTTCCAGGGGAAATCACGGTGGAGGACGTGCTGAACAGCGAGCTGCTGGCCTGGCCGGTGAACCGGTTGGACATCAGCCCGGCCAGCGACGGGGCGGCGGCGATAGTGCTGGCCGGCGAGCACGCGGCCAAGCGGATAACCGACAAGCCTATCTGGATCGAGGGCGTGGGATGGAGCCTGGACACCGCCTACTGGGCCACCCGTGACCTCTCCTACCCGCGCCACGTGGAGAAGTCCGCCAGGATGGCCTACGACATGGCGGGCATCCGGGAGCCCAGGAGGGAGATCGAGATAGCCGAGCCGTACGACCCGTTCACCTACAAGGAGCTCCACCACATGGAGGGATTGCTCCTGGCGAACCGGGGCGAGGCGCCGCAGCTTCTGGCCGACGGCGTTACCCAGCGGGACGGCGACCGGCCGATGTGCCCCTCGGGTGGCTTACTGGGGGTCGGAAACCCCATCTCCGCCGCCGGTCTGATGAAGGTCATCGAGATCTTCCTCCAGCTCCGGGGCGAGGCGGACAAGAGACAGGTCCCCGGTAACCCCACCTGCGGCCTGGCCCAGGCTTGGGGCGACCTCATGCAAGTCAGCACCGTAGTGGTGCTGAAGAGATAGGGGGTGCTTTGGATGGAACTTAGTAAATTCGAGCTCGGCGGCACCCGCATCAAGCAGAGCGACATCAGCAAGGGAAACGTACTGACGCTGGCCGTGACCCCGAAACTCGAGTACGCCTGGGACGACGGCGTAGCCATAGGACGTTACCTCGAGGAGCTCGGGAACGGGAAGATAATCGCCCGTAAGTGCAACAAGTGCGGCAGGATAATGCTCCCGCCCCGCATGTTCTGCGAGCTCTGCTGGAGGGCCACCGACGAGTGGGTCTACTGCGAGGACACCGGCACCGTGAACACATTCTCGCTGTGCCACGTCAACTGGGACGCGAGCCGCATCCCCGAGGGCGAGCCGTTGCACCTGCCGGCGGTGATACACATTGACGGCGCCTCGCCGGGCATGGGCATCCTGCACGTCCTGGGCGAGGTGGAACCCGACAAGATAAAGATCGGCATGAAGGTCAGGGCGGTCTGGAAGAAGCCCGACGAGCGTGAAGGCTCCATCACCGACATCACGCACTTCAAGCCGGTGAGGGCGGCCCGCAAGAAAAGCAAGAAGAAGAGCGGGGGGGGGCGATAGCAATGGGACTCTCCGAACGCGCATCCCGGAACGTCGATCTTTCGTACACTGAGGGCAGGATACCGGTCAGTTACGTCTACACCTACGGGCTCGGCATGGAGAAGTTTTTCCGGGCGATCAAGGAGAAAGGCGACCTCCTGGCCGGCCGCTGCCCGGAGTGCGGCGCTGTCTACTTCCCCTGCAGGATCTTCTGCGAGCGTTGCTTCAGCGAGATACCGCGCACGTTCAAGGTAAGCGGAGAAGGTACAGTCTACTCGTACACCGTGTGCCACCTGGACGTGGACGGCTCGCCCAAAAAGGAGCCGGACGTGGTGGGCCTCATCGAGGTTGACGGCACCGACGGCGCCAAGTTCGTCCACTTCATCGACGCGAAGCCGGACAAGGTGACTATCGGCAGGAAGGTCAAGCCGGTGCTCAAGGTAAAGAAGGACCGCAAGGGCGGCATCTTCGACATC